>JAXFBD010000185.1:0-1834 GCA_034118545.1 Blautia sp. | reverse complement strand
CTCACTGGATAACAATAGATCTCAAAAATTCATGACAATTATATACAGGCTCAAACTCTTTAATGAATTCATCTTCCTTAAACAGCTCTTTAAAAATTTCCACATCCTCCCTGCTGGTAACAGTTAAATATATCGTCCCTTTTGAGATTTCTCCCTTAGATAAATACTGCAAAGAAACCAAACCCACCCTGGGTGCCTCAAACATGTCATCCACATAAAAAAGAATAGAATCATATTTTCCCTGCTTTAATCCACAGTCATTATAAATTTTTTTCACTGCTTTTATAACATCTGCCTGATAGTCTTGCTTTATATCCATATGTAAAGCCACCTTCAAACGTCCGCCATATTTCATCGACTGTTCCACCTCCGCCTCTGGATAGGCCTCTCCGATTGCTTCACAGATTTCACCGTACTCCTGATCGTATAGCTCCCACTGAGAGTTTAATTCCTTCGCGCTCTCTTCTATTGTATTATCTTCTGCTAAATAACAATTGTACCTACAGGAAAATTTATCCCAGGAACTGCTCTTAATATTTGCCGACGTTTCGAGCAGCTTCAGTAACGGCAATAAATCCTCATCAAAATTCACTTTATTCCCCAGACAACTTTTTTCAAAAACAATCGTTGCCTCATCAGATTCCAAGACTTTAGATAAATCTGTATCTGTTTTTGCAACACATATCCCATCTATCATCAGTCCCCATTCCTGTTCTTTCTCTTCCTTTATAACCTCACTCTTTTCATGTTCATAAAAATGTTCTGTTGTTATCTGAATGGCATAAGTACCTTCCGCCTCTTCTATTATGGAAAAATCATTAATAAACAATGATCCTATTTCCACATTGCCGTATGCAATACTGTAACTTAACTGGTTACCTAAAAGAACATTCGCAGCGAAAAGCGACATATCTTTTTGTGCCGTTTTGACAACCACATTCTGCCGTTCACCTCCAGACGTTCCAAAGGCATAGGGAATTCCCAAAGCATCCAGAGAATCCTTCAGATTGGCAACATTTTCCAACCAGTCTCCCTCATCAAAGGAATCCGATATGAGGCCTGTATCATCTCCATATTCCAAACAGACTGCAGGCATGACAATTTCATCCTCTCTGCACTGGTTCTCCCCTTCAATCACCGATTCTTCTTCCCATACTACAGGAATCTCCAGAAAATAATTAAAAGATATAGGGATTTCCGGATATTCCAATAATGCTTTCCAGGTGGATTTGTCTTTCGAAAACGGAAGATAAAAGGTATCCATCTCCTCATTACATGCTATCATATATGCCGCATCTGATATTGTTCGATCTGCTGCAAGATATAACGTCCAGTCCTTCTGGTTATATTTTTCCAGCAACTTTTCACGAATCTCTGATGCCTTTTCTTCTGATACCGTAAATTTCACAAAGGAATCTGTATCCTCAAAATTACTGTTACTTTCCACCGGAAGAGTTCCTTCATATCTTTCGACCGAAACAATATCTTCCCGCTCCAGGTCACTATATTCATAATAATACTTGGAATTTTCTTCATCTACCCTGGCATATCCCACAGACAGTTCCAATGGACGGGACACGTATCGTTCTATCGCCAATCCTATCTCCTGGGTAGTGGCATCTTCCCCGAATACGGCAAGAGGCATTACAATTCTTAATTTCCCGCTTTCTTCTTTTACAATATAATCATTCTCCCCGGCAAGTGCAGCCACTCTTTTTTGTATCACTTCCACTGCCTCATGATATTCCTTTGCCGACATATTCACATCAGGCACCAGAACCACAGTTTCAGTCCGCACACCCCGAAACTTAAATTTTTCAGGATTTTCACGGTA
>JAXFBD010000184.1:0-1242 GCA_034118545.1 Blautia sp. | reverse complement strand
AGGCTCTTCTGCATCACTATGGCTATTTTTTTACGCAAAGCTTCAAGGGTATATTCTTTCACATTCCGCCCGTCAATGAGGACCTCGCCCTCAGTGGCATCATAAAATCTGGGAATCAGATGCACAAGAGAAGTTTTTCCTGAGCCTGTGCCTCCGATAATTCCCACAGTCTCTCCCCTTTTCACCTGGAAATTCAGCCCGGTAAGGGAAGGTGCCCCCGCTCCTTTATATTGAAGCATAACATTTCTGAATTCCACCACCGTCTCATTATCCCCGGCTGACCTGTTCTCTTCACCGGAAAAATCTCCGTCCTGCATGCTGGAGTGGATATCAAAAACGTTCTCGATTCGTTTTGCACAGGCAAGAGCCTTGCTGATGCTGACGATGAGATTGGCCAGCTTAATCAGCTCTACAAGAATCTGAGACATATAATTATAGAGGGCAACCACCTGGCCCTGTGTCAGGCTTCCTGCCTGAACACGCAAAGCGCCGGTCCAGATGAGGACAATAATTGCGATGTTAATGATCAGATAGGTAAGCGGATTTAAAAGCCCGGAAATTTTTCCCACCAGCTTCTGTGTATGATTCAGCAGTTCATTTTCTCCCTCAAACTGGCACGTTTCGGCTTCCTCCATGTTGAATGCACGGATTACGCGCACACCGGAAAGATTTTCTCTTGTAATTCCCAGAATTTTGTCCAGCCTGGACTGAACCTTCCGGTAAAGTGGTCTCGTCAGAAGCATAATGCCAAATACCACAACTGCCAGTGCCGGAATGGTGACCACAAATATCATCGCCGCTTTTACATCAATGGTAAACGCCATGATCATGGCTCCAAAGACAATAAAAGGGGAACGCAGGAAAAGGCGGAGTACAAGGTTTACTCCATTTTGCACCTGATTGATATCACTGGTCATCCTGGTGATCAGTGTAGAGTTTCCCAGCGTGTCCAGTTCTGTAAAAGACAAGCTCTGAATATGCTTAAATAAATGCAGACGCATTTGTGTGGCACATCCCACACCGGCTTTTGCCGCAAAATACTGTGCCGTAATGGAACAGGTCAGTCCAATAACCGCCAGGAGTACCAGCAGCAGACATCGATTCCGGATATAGCCGAAATCTCTGTTCACGATACCCACGTCAATAATCGCAGAAATGACCAGCGGCACGTACAGCTCAAATAAGGCCTCCAGCATCTTAAACAATGGTGCATATACACATTCCTTTTTGTATTGTTTCAGA
>JAXFBD010000183.1:0-1925 GCA_034118545.1 Blautia sp. | reverse complement strand
CCGGTGGAAAGGCGCTGGCAGTCACCTGTGATGTTACAAGTGAGGAACAGGTGGAAGCAATGTTCGCAGCTGCAAAAGATACTTTCTCTACAATAGATGTTGTTATCAGTAATGCCGGGATTATGACTTTCGGAAAGACATGGGAACTATCAGAGGAAATGGTAAGGAAGACGATAGATATTAACCTGATGGGAACCTGGCGTGTGAATAAAATGGCTGCGAAATATATGATTGAACAGCGCAGCGGACGCATCATTAATATTTCTTCTACGGCGGGACTGAAGGGAACGCCGACTTTAGGCCATTATACAATGTCGAAATTTGGGGTAATCGGACTTACTAAAACCCTTGCGAAAGAACTGGCCAAATATGGAATTACAGTAAATGTTGTTTGTCCTACAATGGTAAAAAGCCCAATGACACAACGTCCGGAATTTGTTTCTTATATCAACGGAATGAATGGAACAGATTATAAGACGTTCGAAGAAATGAATGATGCTCTGTGTAAGAAAAGAGCTATGGGAATAGCATTTGTGGAGCCGGAAGATGTTAGTAAATATATAGTGTGGATTGCGACTTCGGATGAAGCACGTCTTATTACAGGGGCATCTTTAGCTCTGGATGCAGGATCTATGTTATAAAATAATAAAGGAGGATAACTATGAATATGGATAATAATCTTGTAAAAGGTGCGGTAACGGAATTGATTGCGACGTTTGATAAGAATGAAAATCTTGATCTTGGTATGTATAAAAATCAGGTGGATTTTCAGCTTGAAGCGGGAATTAAAGGACTTTTTATAGGAGGCCTTGCCGGTGAAAGTCTTCTTATCACTAAAGATGAAAAGGTCGCAATGACGAAGGCTGTTGTTGAGAAAGCAAAAGGTAAAGTTCCGATTATGGGGAATATTGTTGAACTTCGTCCCTGTGATGCACTTGATATGCTGAAAGCGTATGAGGATGCCGGCGTGGATGCTATTTGTATCACGCAGCCTTATGTATTGGGTTATACGCAGGATATGTTATACCGTTTTTGTTCTGACCTGGCACAGAATACGAAACTGCCGGTTTTGATTTACAATGCGCCGCAGACAAGCAATACTTTAACACCTGCCACAGTTGCTAAGATTGCTAATAACAATGAAAATGTAATAGGATATAAAGACAGTACACAGGATATCATTCATCTTCAGACGGTACAGTCTATGATTAAGGATGGAAAACATTGGGAATGCATTTCGGGAAGTGACGCAACTATTTTTCCAACGCTGACAGTTGGCGGATGTGGCATTATTTCTTTGATTTCTGCAGTGTTTCCTAAGCCGATTATTGAAATCTGTGATCTTTATTTTGCAGGAGATATTGAAGGCGCTTTTAATAAACAGAAAGAAATTCTGGATATCCGTACGGCATTAAAGGGAGCACCTTTCCTTGCAGGATACAAATACGCAGCTGAACTTATCGGTCTTCCTCTTGGTATTGTCAGAGCCCCGTTGGCGGATGCAAGTACTGCTGAAAAAGAAAAAATCAAAGCTAATTTAAGCCGGCTTGGACTTATTAACTGATGCCTCAGAGAATTTTTGAAAAGTTGCTTTCGGTTATTTTTTACATAAACTTCTTTAATGCAGCCAGTCCGAAATATTCGGACTGGCTGCATTAAGTGTACACCCGGATTTTCCCGGGCACTCATAACATGTTATTCCTGCAGCTCATGGATCAGAGCATTGATCTGCATGCGTGTTTTTGTTCGCTGAATTCCGTCATAGCCCATGTGTTCGGCCATACGCATAAGGTATTCCCTGAAAGCACTTACCATTTCCGGGCGTTTGATCTCCAGCATCAGATCAGGTGCCTGGTTGCGGATAAGAAGAGCATATCCGCTGCTGATAAACAGGCTGTAATCCCGTCGTGTTTTGCGGGGCATAG
>JAXFBD010000182.1:0-1743 GCA_034118545.1 Blautia sp. | reverse complement strand
CATGAGGGAGATGAAGGATAGCGGCGTTGAGTGGATTGGAGAAATTCCAAGTCACTGGGATGTTATTAAAGTAAAACATGTGTTTTCAAACCATAAAGATATAGTTGGGGATAATGTAGAAAAATATGAACGTTTAGCCCTTACTTTAAATGGTGTTATAAAAAGATCGAAGGAAGATAGCGAGGGGTTACAACCAATAGATTTCAAGGGTTATCAGATCTTAAAAAAGGATGATTTGGTTTTTAAACTAATTGATTTACAAAACACTCAGACAAGTAGAGTTGGGTATTCTCCTTACGAAGGATTGGTCTCACCAGCTTATATTTGTTTATCTTGCAATGGAGCAAATCCCAAGTTTGCTGAGAAATACTTTCTGTCTTTATGGTATAGACATATTTTTAACAGTTTGGGCGACAGCGGAGTAAGAAGTTCCTTAAATGTAACGGATTTAATAAATATTCCTATTGTTCTTCCTAATACAGAGGAACAGCAATATATCGCCTCTTTCCTTGACACCAAATGCGCCGAAATCGACTCCATCTCTGAGGATATCCGGAAAGAGATAGAGACACTTCAGGAGTACAGGAAGTCTATAATCACGGAAGCTGTCACAAAAGGACTGAATGATTCTGTGGAACAAAAAGAAACCTCAATAGAAGGCGTAAATTCAATACCTTTTCACTGGGAAGAGTCAAAACTGAATTATGAGAGTTACATCCGTGCTCGTTTGGGGTGGAAGGGTTTAAAGGCTGAGGAGTATGTGGATGAAGGGTATGCATTCATCTCTGCGTTCAACATACAGAATAGCAAGCTTGTATGGGAACCCATTAATTTCATTACGAAGGAGAGGTATGATGAATCTCCGGAAATAAAGATTCACATAGGAGATGTTCTTTTAGTAAAAGATGGTGCTGGTGTTGGAAAGTGTGCCCGTGTAGACGAGTTGACTATGGGAGAAACAGCTCCCAACAGCTCAATAGGCGTGATTACCCCATATAGGCGATTGGAATATCGCTACCTATACTACTATCTCCTTACATCTACGTTTAATGACTTTGTGTTGAAGTTGTATAATGGTATGGGCGTTCCTCACCTTACGCAGGAAGTCCTAAAAACTCTTAGGATTCCACTTCCTCCTTTCTCAGAGCAATGTTCCATTTCCAATTATCTTGATTCCAAGTGTGCTGAAATCGACTCCATCATCGAAGACAAGCAGAAGCAACTTGATACTCTTGCTGAGTACCGTAAGTCACTCATCTATGAGTATGTCACCGGTAAAAAGGAGGTTCCTACTACATGAACGCCATACTATCTGAAAACGAATACCAGAGATATGTAATCGACAGACTTGTCGAATCAGGATATGAGGAGAGACCAGCCACAGAGTTTGACAGGCTCCACGCATTGAATCCAAACGCACTCATGTCTTTCCTTGAAGCGACACAGCCCGATACTCTTTCTGCTCTTAGAAAGATATATAAGGACAAGACCCAGGAGACGGTCCTTAGTGCCATATCCACGGCGGAGACATCCAAGAGTGGCAGCAGACTGGAGTTGTTGAAGCATGGACTTGCCATCGGCCACTATCACATCGACCTCATGTATGACAAACCAGCCTCCGGTCTCAACAAGGAACTTGTTAAGAGGTACCAGAAGAACATCTTCACAGTATCGGAAGAGGTATGGGCAAGCGACAAGGAACGTGTAGATCTTGTGATCTTTCTCAACGGCATCGCAGTAATG
>JAXFBD010000181.1:0-1445 GCA_034118545.1 Blautia sp. | reverse complement strand
TGGCTGTAATACTCTCCTTCAGCATAGGGAAGCCAGGCGTTTCTATGGTCTTCTCCAACATTTGCACCGTCCATATACATTCTTTTCTCCGGGGACCACAGCATCTGAAAGCTTTGTTTTACCCTCTCCGCCCTCTGCCGGTACAGAACTTTATCGCAGAGGGCGGTAGTGTTTTGTTTCACAAGCTCCTGCATTTTGACTGCAAGCATCAATCCGTGGTAATACAGCGCGCTTAAATATCCCAATCCCATTACCTTGGGCGGATGATGCAGATTAAATTTCCCTATCGCCACCCAATCCATAAACATATAATTGGGCGCGCCATCTGGAAGCCCGCTTTCTCCCACATAGGTATGAAACCGTTCCAGAAGCTTGACCACTGTGCCCAGATAATCCTGTATCAACTGCTTGTCACCGGTAAACCAATAGTAATCCCACAGCATCTGAATCCACATCAGGCTGTAACTGGTGTGGAACATCTTACTGTCGTTAAACTGAAGCCATTTGGCGGTTCTGATGATATCCAGTCTTGTAAGATAGGGATCTCCGAACGTATAATAGTTGATCAGGCTTTCTATCATATAGTCGCCGGTACAGCCCAGTGCTTCCTGATGTATCGGCGAATCCATATGATAAGATTGCCGGCAAATATGCAGTGTCCATTTTCCTAACTCATAGATCTGATTCAGTGTGCTGTCACTGCACGCAAACATTCCCGCATTTCCGTTGGGATAAGATGCCGCAAGGAGATCCAGGGAAAACGTCATTGGCTCCGTCAGGCTTAGAGTTTGGATCTGCAGAAAATGTACGCTTTGCAGCTTGAAGCCCTGATAGGAAACCGGCTGTCCTTCCAGAGTAATGGTTTCCGTGCGAGCGGTTTTTCCCGCAAGCTCTTGGGTGTGTATCTGAATTTTTGCAGAATAATTTCCGTTGGTGTTAAAGCATAAATACCCTGCATACGTCCTGTCAAATCGTAACCAGAAGCACACGGGTGATCCTGCTGACACTGTAAACTGTCCATTCTCCCATTTCACTCTGCCGGGATAAAAAAGGTTCATGATCTCCTCATGGCTTACCTTTGTAAATTCCCTGTTTGGGATTTCCTTGGGCAGCAATTCCCATTTTTGAACGGTTTCCACTGCCGGGAACAGTTCATATCCTCCGGAACCGGAATAGCAGCAGGAAGCCGTATATCTGGAATCCACTCCCGCCATCCATGCTTCATCGGTTCCGATCACCTCAGCGTTTCCGGATTCATCAAAAATCTCGATATCCGCAAGGAATGCGCCGTGTCCCGCAGAGTATTCTGCCATGACTTCCGGCTGCAGCGATACTTCTGCAACAATTTCATGAGAGCCGCTCTCCGGCTGCAAATCAAATCTGTCGTAAACCCGGTAAGGCAGCGGCTTTGTGTTTCCGTAATCTCCGCCCACTTCCGCAGGACC
>JAXFBD010000180.1:0-1008 GCA_034118545.1 Blautia sp. | reverse complement strand
AAGCACAATACAGGGAAATTCCCAGTGTTTCTTCTGCAACCCATCCCTCTCCAAGTGCATGAATATTTTTAAGATCATCCCTGGAATTCTCAGAAAGAGATACAGCAAGCTCAATAATCCGGACAAGTTCATCCAGATTCTCATCTCCTGAGAATATTTCTTTCATCGCATCTCTTGCATCCAGAACAATTTCTTTTAAATTCACCTGTGAATCCGATGTAAGAATCCTGGTGATTATATGTGATACAACTGCCGCAGGCATATATCCCAGGGAATGACCGTGGGTAATGGCGGCAATCTGTGCAGCCTCCCAGTCAAGGGTTTTTATATCTATATTACAGTTTTCATCCGGCCGGTACATCAGCGCGACCGGAGCCACACGCATAATACCGCCGCAGCCTTTTCTGTCATTGCGCGGATTTCTGATAAAATCCTCTTTTCCGTATGTTCCTCCCTCCAAAGCCCTGAGGCATGTGATCCCCGGCGCCCTTCTGGCATATAGCTCCGGCACATCCAGCAGCCAGGAATAGCCGCCTTCTTTTGTAAACCGCTCATGACCATTTACCTGCTGTCTGGAAGATATCTGTGTCAGAAGCCAGTCCAGATATGCCTGCTCCACATCAAGCCTCGGGAAGCCTTCCTTTCCCTGCATACAAAATGCGGTGTTCCCTGCCAGAAGGCCATTGGCAGTAAATAAGACCATCTGTGTATCGTCAGAAATAACCGCTTTGCCGTTTTTATTCAGTTCATACGAAGTGATTCCTCTGTCCCCATATTTTGAAAAAATACTGTATTCTCCAATAAATTCAACCGGGTATCCCAAAGCATCACCAACAGCACCTCCAAAGAGACTCCCGCGTATTTTATCCCGTATCATTTTATTTCCTCCCTATTTAGTCAAGTCTTTTTTCCTTGAAAATCAAGGATTTTTTCAATATATCATCAATAAATATCTCAGAAGAAGGAGCCATAGGAATGGACATTTCTCTGTATCTGGTACGAAAATAG
>JAXFBD010000179.1:0-1057 GCA_034118545.1 Blautia sp. | reverse complement strand
AGCAGAGGAAGTTTTCCGCATCGTAGTGTTCCTGATTTTTACCTGCGTGTATATTTTTTTCTGGCTGGGATTATCCATTTTTTTCTCAGTTGTGTGCAGGCACTCAGCCACATCTGCAATGGCTGTCATTGCCATATGGATTTTTTTTACAATTTTTATGAGCATGGTGGCAAATATCATCGCAAATGTGGTTTATCCGGTGGATACACAGTGGAACGCAATGATAAATTCCTACAGAAACTACACACTGGAATTAAATCTGAACAGAATTTCTCCCTATTATCTGTACAGTGAAGCAGTATCTACAATTATGAATCCATCAGTTCGATCAGTAAATGTGGTAACCATGCAGCAGATGGAAGGTGCCATATCCGGATATCTGTCATTCGGACAGAGTCTGCTGCTTATATGGCCACATCTTGTAGGGCTGATTGCTTTGATGCTTGTATCTTTTGCAGGTTCCTATATCGGATTTATGAGGCAGGAAATAAGATCATAGAAAACTCAACAGGCTGTCGCAAAATTCAAATGCTCAGGATGTCAGAAGCGTTCGCATTTGATTTTGCGGCAGCCTTTTATTCTGTGAAAAACGAACAAACATTCGTTTTGCTGTACTTTTTTTAGAATTCTGTTATACTGTGTCAAGACGATTCTGTAAACAGCATACAGGAAGGAGCTTTTTCATGGATCATTTTGAATTAGTATCAGAATACGCCCCCACCGGTGATCAGCCCCAGGCAATCGCCAAACTGGTGGAGGGATTTAAAGAAGGGAACCAGTGTGAAACCCTGCTTGGTGTCACCGGTTCCGGTAAAACATTTACCATGGCGAATGTCATTCAGGCTTTGAACAAGCCTACCCTGATATTAGCACATAATAAAACCCTCGCGGCACAGTTATATGGCGAATTCAAGGAATTCTTTCCCAACAATGCAGTGGAGTATTTTGTGTCCTAGTATGGCTTTGACCGATTTTGGGTGCTGAAACGTCCATTTTATCCATATTTTCCGTATAATCTGGACTGAAAAATTCGGTTTGGACGGAATAACACGAATCG
>JAXFBD010000178.1:0-1699 GCA_034118545.1 Blautia sp. | reverse complement strand
GTCTGATTCGGTCAACTATATCTCGATCCGTCCCTTTCATCGGAAACCTCCATATTCATCAACGCCTGCCGCGCCGGGGCGTTGCCCAGAATGCGGAGCTTGTCCAGCAACACGCTCATTGAGCCGCGAGTAATCACAAGGCGGCCCGTAAAACGGTCATAGGCATAGAAAGTCATCTGGCGCATAGTATGCTCCCCAGAAAGTTAATGGCCGCCCACACCACGACGATGAGGACGGCCATGCCGTAGCCGCGCCCGTTGCAAAACGGGGATATCTCATGCCACATCACGGGCCTCTTCCGCCTCGCGGAGCCTGGCGAGGAAATCCTCAGACGCCTCGAATGCCGCCGCGTGCTGTTGGCAGTGGCTCTCGGGCCCCAGCAGCACGAGCGTGCCATGCCCGGCGTCCGGCTCGATGGCGTAACAACCACAGATGCCAAATTGGCGCAGCGGTGAAATGCCCATGTCTGCCGTGGTTGCGGTATCCCAATACTTGCAGTTGCCGCAGGTCATCTCATCCTTGTCCAGGCCCCAAGGCGGGATAGGATTGGTATCGCGGTGGAGAGTTGATTGCATCAGCATGATTGACTCCTTTTCTCCCCAAGGAAAAATTCGCGAAACGTCTCCGCGCCATATTGCCCCTTGGTGAGATCACAAATTTCGCGGATGCTATATGCATCCTTGACGCTAGCGAGAGACTGTACAAACTGGCGTGTCCCAGCGGCACGCGCCCCAGTGATTACCCTGTAGGCTTCGATGGCCTCCGCAAACGGCAGAACGCTCTCCATAGTCAGGTCGGCATAACGACTCGTGTCACGATTGTCGATCTTGTAGATCAGATCGTCCCGTGCCTCTTGCAGAGTGTCGCCATGCGACCATCTCCCATTGCCGTCCGTTACAAGATAGGTGACGGACTTTTTCCCGATGGGACGAATTTTCCAGACATTTCCCTTTTGGGATACAACCTCCGAAAAAATGCCATCAACGCTGATATACTGACCTCCCCTCCAGCGGAGAGGGAATAAATCAGCCGGAAGACTATGGTTGACGCGCGCGGCATCTGCATGCGTGATGCCCGTGCCCTCAAGGTCGAGGTAGCCGTTGACATAGCTGCCATACTTCGCCAAAAATTCTTCAGCGCCGAATTGTTTTTTCACCTTTTCCCCCTTGGACGATAAAAAAATTTTTATCGCAGCCGTATGATTTCGGCTCCGATATGCCGACAAGTTTGCCGTTCCGTAACTTCCAAAGGTTTTTGTATCCCCCCAGGTCGTCCCATCTCCCTTGAGGAGATGGGTTGACGTCGAGTGGACCTATCAACTTGAAAAAGTCTTCCTTGCTCAAGTCTTTCAGCATAATACATCTCCCCTCGGCCTCTCAGGAGAGGGCAAAAGAAAAGGCCCCCTGGTTGGGGGCCGGGATTGACGCCCTGTCTTTTGGACTAGCCGTCGCCGTAGCCGGAGCCGTCGCCGTCGCCGTCGCCGTCGCCGTCGCCGTAGCCGGAGCCGTCGACGCCGCCGCCGTAGCCGTAGCCGTAGCCGTAGCCGCCGCCGTAGCCGTAGCCGGAGCCGTAGCCGGAGCCGTCGCCGTAGCCGTAGCCGGAGCCGTCGACGTCGCCGTCGCCGTCGCCGTAGCCGCCGCCGTAGCCGGAGCCGTAGCCGCCGCCGTAGCCGTAGCCGGCTAAATTATTCCGCCTGGAC
>JAXFBD010000177.1:0-1458 GCA_034118545.1 Blautia sp. | reverse complement strand
GATTTTTTGCCCATTTCCGCCATCTGCCGCCAGAGCTGGCAGGCGATGAAGCTTTTTCCTTCATTAGGGAAGGTACTGATCACCATGATCTTGCGGATATCACTTCCCAGAAAACTGATATTAATACGAAGCCGGTTTATTGCCTCCTCTACTGCATAGGGAAGCTCCAGCATATTCTCTATATTGATTTTGTTCATTTTTTGCACCTTTCCGGAGTCTGTGGCTTCTCCTGCATCTATCTTCTCTTGGATTTTTTCGATTTTCTGATCTTTTTGTCAGATGCTTTTTTCTCCCCACTCTTTCTGATGTTGCCTTCCGGTACCACCGTAAGAGGCATAACACCCAGGGCGCGCTCCACATCCTCTGCAGTTTTCAGCGTATCGTCCATAAGGAAGAGTACAGTCAGGATTCCAAGGCAGACAACCATCAGCCCCAGACCTCCCAGAAATACGTTTTTCCTCAGGCTCGGGGAGCTTTTGTGCATTGGCAGAATGGCATATTCCGCAATGTTCGGCTCCGGTGTCTCCATCAGCTCCGGCAGATATGTAACAGCTTTGTCAGCCACTGCGTTGGCAATATCCCTTGCCTCCTCCGGGCTGGTGCTCTCTGCTGTCACGGCAATGATACGGGTATCGTTCACAGCACCCACCGTTACCATAGAACACAGTGTCTCATAATCGTAATCCAGCTTCAGCTCATCGATGATTTCCTCAAAGATGGGACGGATTTTCATCAGGACCTCATAGTCCGATGACAGTGACGTACCGATATTCAGGTCTGTAAGGTCAATGGCGGCTCCCGTGGACGGAGATACCATATAAAGCTTAGCTGTAGCGGTATATTTCGGTGTGATCAGCCCCACAGTCACCCCTCCGGCTGCCACTGCGCCGATGACAAAGGCTGCGATGATAAAAACGGCTTTTGACAGATAATATTGAAAGAGTTCAAGAAGATCGATCTCGTCTTCTGCCTCCTCCCTGTTCTGCACCGGCCTGATTGTCTCATTCATTCCTCTTCTCCTCCTGTATGGTATTCTTCCAGAGCATACAGCTCTGTCATAACTTCTATGACGGAATCTTTGTCAGGATAGAATTCCATGTGGTCTTCTCCGTCGCCCAAAGCCTGTCCCGGCTTTGCGTTTCCCTCAAATTCATAAATTCCTTTATTTTCGTACTGGTGCGCCCTTCGGGCAATTTTTGTCACCACATTGTCGGTGATGTCCGTTACGGAAACTTCCTTAAATTTCTCAAAAATCTCCAGCAGAAATTCCGGATTCTCCGATGCTGCGGCTGTTACTTTGTCCATGTAGGCCTGCAGATACTGTTTCTGCCGTTCCAGACGAAAAAGGTTCTCTCCGTCGCCCACATTCTGGCGGTCGTGTACATAATGAAAGGCCTGTTCACCGCTAAGTGTGAGGGTTTTGCCCTCTTCCATGGCCGGATCCACCACTGTGAAATC
>JAXFBD010000176.1:0-1255 GCA_034118545.1 Blautia sp. | reverse complement strand
AATAAGATTCTCCGCACTGACCACTTCACCGGGCTGAAACCCTGCCTGGGTTGCATCCTGTTCATAGAGTCCGGCAAACATTTCATTTGTAAGAGTAATCTCTTTATTCAGATTCCCGATTTTCTCAATAGCCAAAATAGCTGTCATCATCTTTGTCAGTGATGCCGGATAAATCCGTTCATCACCGTTTATCTCTCCTATGACTCTTCCGCCCTGCGCAGGCATAAGTATGGCATGAGTGCTGTAAATGCCGCTCAGATCCAGTTCCTTAACCGCCGGCTGTGAAAGCCCCAAAAACCAGCTTTTTATTCCCTGGTTCCATCCAATGATCAGTACAAGAATAAGAACTACAATTAATTCCACTGCTGCACAGAAAACCAGCTTTGCCACATTATGCCGTTTCTTTCTGTATCTTTTTCCTGCTGCCATAAAAATTCCTCTTTTTTGCAAAAAGAGCACCCTTATTCAGGATGCTCTCTTTATGGTAATCTATTAAGCTAATTTCATTGGGTTAATCTTTACACCAGGTCCCATTGTAGAAGAGATTGTTACACTCTTTAAGAACTGACCTTTAACAGTGCTTGGTCTTGCCTTCAGAATAGCTTCGATAAGCGTCTGGAAGTTGTCGCTTAACTGTTCCTCGGTAAAGGAAGCTTTACCAACCGGAACATGGATGATGTTGGTTTTGTCAAGACGGTATTCAATCTTACCAGCTTTGATCTCTTTTACTGCTTTTGCAACATCCATAGTTACAGTACCAGCTTTCGGGTTTGGCATGAGACCTTTCGGTCCAAGGATACGGCCCAGACGTCCAACAACGCCCATCATATCAGGTGTTGCTACAACTACATCAAAGTCAAGCCATCCTTCTTTCTGGATCTTCGGAATCAGTTCCTCTGCTCCAACGAATTCTGCGCCTGCTGCCTCTGCTTCTGCTGCTTTGGCATCTTTTGCGAATACTAAAACACGAACCTGTTTTCCTGTTCCGTGCGGCAGTACAACTGCACCACGGATCTGCTGATCTGCATGACGTCCATCACAGCCTGTACGGATATGAGCTTCGATGGTTTCATCAAATTTTGCAACTGCAGTTTTCTTTACCAAGCTGATTGCTTCTGCGGTTTCATATAATGTCTGACGGTCAACTGCTTTCGCAGCCTCCACGTATTTCTTTCCTCGTTTCATTTCTATAACCTCCTGTGGTATTTGCGGGGAAAAGCCCTCCCACTTAATTTAAATTAGTCAACTACTTCGA
>JAXFBD010000175.1:0-1569 GCA_034118545.1 Blautia sp. | reverse complement strand
GCACGTTCTTGATCGCGTCCTTCTCGTTCTCCCATTTCGCCCTGAGCTTTGCGAATTCCTCGCGCTCCCGAGCCAACTCTTTGCGGATCTCCGCAAGGTGTTCTGCGGAAAGCTTGTCGTTCTCCTTGGTGAGCGCCGCCTCCTCGATCTCAAGCTGCATGATGCGGCGGGAGATCTCGTCAAGCTCCGTAGGCATGGAATCCATCTCCGTGCGGATCAGCGCGCAGGCTTCATCCACAAGGTCGATCGCCTTGTCCGGCAGGAACCGGTCGGAAATATAACGGTTGGAAAGCGTGGCTGCTGCGATGAGCGCGTTGTCGTTGATCTTCACGCCGTGATAGACCTCATAGCGCTCCTTCAGGCCACGCAGGATGGAGATGGTGTCCTCCACCGTAGGCTCATCCACCATCACCGGCTGGAAGCGGCGGGAAAGCGCGGGATCTTTTTCGATATATTTGCGATATTCATCGAGCGTCGTCGCGCCGATGCAGTGCAGCTCGCCGCGGGCGAGCATCGGCTTCAACAGGTTGCCCGCGTCCATGGAGCCTTCCGTCCGCCCCGCACCGACGATGTTGTGCAGCTCATCGATGAACAGAATGATGCGCCCCTCGGAACGCTTCACCTCGCCGAGCACCGCCTTGAGGCGCTCCTCAAACTCGCCGCGGAACTTCGCGCCCGCGATGAGCGCGCCCATGTCCAGCGAGAAGATCTTGCGCTCCTTGAGCGATGCCGGAACGTCCCCGCGCACGATGCGCTGCGCAAGCCCTTCCGCGATGGCCGTTTTGCCCACGCCAGGCTCACCGATGAGCACCGGGTTGTTCTTCGTTTTGCGGGAGAGGATGCGGATAACGTTTCGCACCTCGTCATCCCGCCCGATCACCGGGTCAAGCTTCTGCTTGCGCGCAAGCTCCACAAGGTCCTGCGCGTATTTGCCGAGCGCATCATAGGTGCCCTCCGGCGAATCGCTCGTGACACGCGCGCCGCCGCGGATGTCGTTGAGCGCCGTGAGGAACGCGTTGCGTTCCACCGCGAACTGCCGCAGCAACGTCTTGATCGCCTCGTTCGGCGCATCCATGAGCCCCAGGAACACATGCTCCACGGAAACGTATTCGTCCTTCATGTGCTGCGCCTGCTTTTCGGCCGCGTTGAGCGCCCGGTCCAGCTCCGGCGTGATATAGACCCTGTCAGCCTCCCGGCCGCTGCCCGTCACCTGCGGGCGGCGCTCCACAGCTGCGCGCACAGCCTCCGTGAACGCGTCCGCATCCTTGCCCATGCGCGTCAAAAGGCTCGCGATAAGCGAATCCTCCTGCTCAAGAAGCGCGAGCAGAAGATGTTCTTCATCCACCTGCTGGTTGTTGTGCTCGATGGCGATGCTCTGTGCCCCCTGGATCGCCTCGACCGAGCGCTGCGTAAATTTGCGGATATCCATATATCAACCCTCCTCATTCGGAACTAATGTTCTCATTTTTCTGGAAACAGTATACCGCATTTCCCTATTATTGTCTTGACGAAACTGGGATATGATTTTGAATTTGCTGTGAAGCTTTCAACCTATATTTTTTTGCATTT
>JAXFBD010000174.1:0-1056 GCA_034118545.1 Blautia sp. | reverse complement strand
ATTAAACGCATTTTATTCAATAATCCAGCAATTATCATATCATCCTTTAATTTGATTTTCAACAATTTTGTTTTTATAATTTGCGCCGGACACAACAACGCAGCAGATGGAAAATCTGGCAAGTCAATGTATCAGCAATTTAGTATTCTCTGTACTAGTATGAGCCACCCTAAATACCGTACTGTTTCGGTGAGGATGTTTTTTTGAGAGTGCAGTTGTAAAAGCCTCAGCGTAGCGAGCTACGCTGAGGCTTTTACAACTATGCTATCGGGAAAGCAGCCCAGCGAAACATAGTGTTATTTAGGGTGAATCATACTAGCTTCCTAACCGTTTGGACCTTCCCACGCAAAATCCAGCAAGAAAGTCCAAAATTCTTCCAGCTTTCCGATTGTCTGGACCTTCTCACACATTTCTCAAACAGATAGATCCAAAAAACTTCCAAATTTCCGTTTTTCTGGACCTTTCCCGCAACATTTGTGCAGACAAGTCCAAATAACTTCTGGTTTCACTTGCTTTTGGACTTTTTCTCACTCAGCTTCTGACGAAAGGTCCATAATCCTTCCAGTAAAGTGAAAACTGAGTTCTTGATACATTGACACAGAATGATTGTTCCATATGCAAGGCGGCGGAATGAGATGTAGCGGTGGATACGTCGATTGACAACAACGCAGCAGATGGAAAATCTGGCAAGTCAATGTATCAGCAATTTGAGTGATTACATGGCAGACCGGCAGTACAGGCCAATCGTGCAAAGACACCAGGATAACCGTAAATACAAAGTATCTAATACGGTTAATAAAGCCAATTCAACATTTCAACCGCTTCACACAAAAGATATCCGGAAACTTCTTTAAGTCTGCCCTTCCATATCTTGATAAACATATGTACATCTGCTATAATTGGTTCGTAAACCAATTTGCGTGGAAGGGAGGTGATCAATTGGCAGTACGAAGCGATGGGTTTCAGACACAAAAGCGAATTCTGCAGGTATGTGTCAGGCTGTTTCTGGAAAACGGATACCATCAGACGACCATGACGCAGATTCTCAGGGAAGCA
>JAXFBD010000173.1:0-1119 GCA_034118545.1 Blautia sp. | reverse complement strand
ACCTCAACGGTCATGTGCTCCAAATGACCGGCAGCGGAAGTGTTATCAGTGTCTCCCAAAGCCTGACTTTGGAGGATAGCAGCCCGGACGCAGAACACACCGGAGAAAATGTCTCCCTGCCGGCCGGCGGTATGATAACAGGCGGCAATGGATCTTATGGAGGCGGCGTGTGTATCAACCCCAATGCCACCTTTACCATGAAAGGCGGCACCATTTATAACTGCAGCGCAACAGTTTATGGCGGCGGTGTGCATATCGATACAAATTCCAGTTTTATCATGAACGGCGGTTCCATCAAAAACTGCAGCGCAACACTTGATGGCGGCGGTGGCGGTGTGAGTATCTTTGAAAACAGTTCGTTTACCATGAACGGCGGGCTCATCCAGAGCTGCACAGCATTCTTCGGCGGCGGCGTGTATAGCATAGCCGACAGCACGTTTACCATGAACGACGGTACCATTGAGGATTGCACCGAATCCTCTCCACTTGCGCAAAGCAACAGTATTAGTAACGGCAATATCATGTACGCAAACGGAGGCACAGTTAAAGGGACTGTAAACAATCCGGGGGGCACAATTGAAAGCACAAATTCCGACGGCTGTACCAGGTTCTACGATAAAGTTACGAACTCCGGCACTATCAGCGGCGGTATCTACTACAGCGACATTCAGAATGACAGCACCGGTACGGTTTCCGAACCATATTATACTGTCAGCTTCGAACTAAACGGCGGAAGCGGTTCCGTTCCGACCCAGTGGTTCGTTAACGTCAGCACGGAGACGGTACTGCAGCCTGACGATCCCACAAAGGAAGGTTCCATATTCGCAGGCTGGTACAACGGTGATACCATATACGATTTCACCGAGTCTGTCACAGAGAGCATCACACTGACCGCGAAGTGGATTTCCGGCAACGTTTCCTCCGAGTCCGAGCTGAAAGATGCCCTTAACGCGGGCTTTACATCTATCAAGCTCCTCGGTAACATCCAGCTTTCAGGCACCCTAAACCTGAGTGATAAAATCATTACACTGGACCTCAACGGTTATACGCTTAAAGGTAACATCCTGATGGCTGATACCCAGGCAGCTCCGAAGTCCATTTTGACATTGATTGACAGCA
>JAXFBD010000172.1:0-1462 GCA_034118545.1 Blautia sp. | reverse complement strand
GTGGGTTAATTCCAAGATTCTGATCTACAGAAAAGACCTTATTCCGGAAGATAAAGTTCCTACAAACTGGGAAGAATATCAGGCTTTGGCTGCTGAACTTGCGACAGATGAAATGTACGGAACAACCGTATTCGGAAGCGGTTCTGATGCTGTCTGCTCATTCCTTGACTTTGCATGCCAGGCAGGAGCAGAAGGACTTGTATATGATAAAGACGGCAATGTAAACATTACAGATCAGGCTTATGTTGATGCTCTTAACTTTATGGTGGAAAATGCAAACGCAGATTATACACCGGCAGATTCCCTTGCAACTGCAGCAACAGAATCTCAGGAATTGTTCACAAATGGCAAAGTTGCAATGCAGCTGAACTGGAGTCATCAGTATCCGGCAGCAGTGGCTGCAATGGGTGCAGACAAGGTTGGATGTGCGCCTATGATCGCAGGAAGTGCAGGAATCGGTGCAACAACAGGCCCATGGTATGAATGCGTTATGAAGAACTCCGAAAATAAAGAAATGGCTGAAAAATATGCAGCATATATGTATGATCATAATGCAGATTATATGGATCTGACTCTGAAGATTGCAGGCAGAACTTCTGTATACGAAGAAGCCGGTAAAGTAGAAGGCAACGAGCATACACTTGCTGTTCTTGATACATTAGCTGCACCGCAGTCTCAGGCAAGACCGATGGTTACCACATGGTCCATGGTAGAAGAGGTTCTTACAGGCGTTGTTGAATCCTGTCTGGGCGGTGCTGATGTTACTTCTACTCTGGAAAATGCTGCTGCTGAAATCGAAGCAATCGGATATTAAAATCGAAACAATCGAAGAATAATTCTGAATAAAAATTGATTTCGGGTCAGTGAAATATTAAGGCAAAGGGTATTCTAAGATGTGGCCAAAGCAATTAGAATACCCTTTTTTTTTCAAAAGGTGGATGAAATAATGAAATTAATATCAAGAAAAACATTGTTATTATTTTTCCTGCCGGGTGCTGTTTTTATGGGAGCATTCCTGATTTATCCCATTATCACTATGGTAATTGACAGTTTTTATAAAATCGGGATTACAGGTGACCGTACATTTATCGGGCTGGCTAATTATATAAAGGCATTTACTGCAGGTGGTTTTCTGAAGCAGCTGAAAAATACACTGCTTTATATCCTTATAGCAGTTGGATTTGAAACCGTGTTTGGTATCTTTTTTGCATTATTATTTGAAACAAATTATCGTGGAAGCAAAGTTGTACGTTCTCTGATGATGGCTCCATTGATGATCGCACCGCTGGTTGCAGGTCTTACATGGAAACTGATGATGAGCTCCAGCTTTGGTATTGTAAATGAGCTTCTTACAAGGATTCATATTTTGTCCGACAGCAGTGATATTTTATGGCTGGCGGATCCAAAATGGTCGTTGATTGCATGTTGTATTGCGGATATCTGGCTTACAACTCCATTTATG
>JAXFBD010000171.1:0-1906 GCA_034118545.1 Blautia sp. | reverse complement strand
TCCGCCAAATTCATTCTTGGTCAATTCAAATACACGGAACAGCGCGTCTTCTAATCCATCTGTGCAGGCAGCTTCTTTTGCTGCTTCTTCAGCGTTTTCTGCCTCAATTTTCTCAAATCCTTCAAGTGTCTGCCACTCGTCAACCTCTGTGAAATTTTCTGCAAATCCATATTCTACTCTATACATTCCTGTTATCTCCTTTCATTTATCTTGGTTTTATTATACCACCGAATTGGTGGTATGTCAATAGGATAACAGAAAAATAAAGAAAATCTGATTCCTGTTTTTTGTACCTCCTACCTCCCCAGTACCTTACACTTCACCTATGGCTCCGGATGCTCGTCCAGCCTTTTTTGTTATCTCTGCGTGATTCGCATAACAATAGCCTGCTTTTAGCTGATTAGCCAACAGGCTCCGTGCTGATGTCCAGCAGGTCGTTGTACTCCGCCTCGGTCAGTTTCCCCATGGCGAAGAAAATGTCAATCTTGTAGCTCAGGTCAGCGGTCAGACCGCCGCGGTTTTTCAAGCGTTTCAAAGTGTTATACAGCATTTTTATACCTCCATCAATTCTGCGAGCGCGGAAGCGTACTCGCTGTTTACATAGGCCATGGCGGCGACGTATTCCGCATCCGTCATCCTCTCATCCATATCATAGATAAACTTCCTATCATCACCCTGGGCGGTCTTGATGTACTCCACAAAGTTTTCCACTGCACAGGCGTAGTCAAAATTGACCACCGGCTCCACGCCGTTATCGCTCTCATAGGTGATATTGGTGCCGCCATAGTAGGTACGCAGGTCAAACAGGGCCTTGACCTGTTCGGCGGTTAGGGCGGTTTCGATTGGTTCTGTCAGTGCCTGCACAGCGACGGTTTTTGCCGGGTCTAAAACTGTCGGGTACCACTGCACCAGCTTCCCCGCCCCATCCGCATACACATACAGCTCGTCCCGCACGTCTCCGATTCCCTGAAGAGTGAACTGGATTGCGGCGGTCTGCGTTTCCGTGCCTTCGGCATTGGCAAGCGTCATGGAGCAGCCATCGACGCACTTGATCTCCTGCGGGTAATCGGGGGACGGAGAAGGTGCGCCGCCGGTGTATGCCTCGTAGTCGTGAGCAATTGTGCCTCTCTCAATCATAGGGTAGATCGTCCAATTCTCCGCAGTTGCATCGGTGACAATTCGGTAAAATACTCCATAGATATGCATATCGCTCTCTTGCAATTTGGTTATAACGGTCTGTGTTGTGATTGCGCCAAATTCAACAGTTCGGAAAAACACAATGTAAGCATTATTATTTTGGGGACACATGCTGCCGTGGCTGGCATAATATCCTTTTTCGAGAGTGATGTATTCTCCGTTATCATTATTTTTACCATAAATGTATTGATCAGCAAAATAAGTCGCTGTACCATTTGCTGTGATCGATCCATCTGGATTAACAGTAAACGTAACACCATTTATCTCACTGTCGACTGCATGATTGGGCAAAAGATTGTAACCGTTTGTCGTCCTCTGCTCGCACCGACCGCCGATCACCAGATTCCGCACCGCCCCGTCATCGGAATCCTGCACGGATACCTCTCCAAGGTTGCCGGTGTAGAATTTCTTAATCCGGTTATCCTCGGCCTCCTTTGCCCTTTTGGCTTCGGCAGCAATATCGCTCTTTATTTCATCGATTTTCTCCAGCGCTTGTGTTTTTGCCAGTTCCGCTTCAGATGCACTTGCTGCAGCATCCAGAGCATGCAACTCTCCCCGCCCTTCTGCTGCTTCCGCTCCTGCCTGTGCTTCCTGTGCGGCCGTCTCGGAATATTTGGCTGCCTGTTCGGACTGCAGGGCTTCTGCTGCCGACTTGGTTGCCTGTTCCAGGTATTCTTTTGAACGTATTACGTCCTGGTTCACTGCATCT
>JAXFBD010000170.1:0-1461 GCA_034118545.1 Blautia sp. | reverse complement strand
CTATCTACAATTGTCTTTACCTTAGGATCTACAGGTGGCTTTTCTCCGCCGTCACCGCCATCTCCACCATCATCACCACCGACAGGCTTTTTCGGTCTATCCGGATCAAATCCTGGATCAATCTGAATCGGGCCATCCCAGTCAGGGTCAGAGAACAGACGTGTAACATTACGGAAATCCATAACCACAAAGTGTGTCTTGCCTTCCTTTTCACGCAGTCTGGTACCGCGACCGATGATCTGCTTAAACTCTGTCATAGAACCGATCATTTCATCCAGAACGATCAGCTTTATCATCTTGCAGTCTGCTCCCGTTGAAAGCAGCTTCGATGTGGTTGCGATAACTGGGTATGGTGCGGAAACGGAAATAAAGTAGTCCAGCTTATTTTTACCATAAACATCACTGCCTGTAATACGAACACAGTAATCCGGATTCTCTTTCACCATATCGGAGTTCAGATTCACGAGTGCCTGACGCATACGCTCTGCTGCATCTTCTGTCGCACAGAATACGATGGTCTTTGCCATGCGGTCTGTGGCTTTCAGATAGCGTGTGATTTCTGAAGCAACCTGCTGTATTCTATCTTCGAGTACGATGTTGTAATCGTAATCGCTGTTATTATAAACACGGTCTTCGATTGGATTGCCGAACTTGTCCAGCTGACCTCTATATGGTCTCCAACCTTCACCGATGTCTGTTGTAATATTGATTACCTTAAATGGAGCAAGGAATCCGTCTTCAATACCTTCTTTTAAGGAATATGTATAAATTGGATCACCGAAGTAATTAATATTGGACACATACTTGGTTTCCTTTGGTGTCGCTGTCATACCAATCTGTGTAGCTGATTTGAAATAATCAAGGATCAGTCTCCAACGACTTTCTTCTTTAGCAGACCCACGATGACACTCATCTACGATAATAAGGTCGAAGAAGTCTGGTTTAAACAGTTTGGAAAAATGCTCCTCGCCTTCATCGCCAACCAGCTGCTGATACAATGAGAAATATACTTCGTGTGAAGTAATGGTGCTTGGATTGTCTTTTGCTACATTGATTTTGTGGGTAACCTTCTCCAAAGGAGCAAAATCCTGCTGAATGGACTGGTCTACGAGAATATTACGATCAGCCAGATAGAGAATCTTTCTCTTCATGCCACTCTGCAGCAGGCGATATACAATCTGGAAGGCAGTGTATGTCTTACCCGTTCCGGTAGCCATGACCAAAAGCAGTCTGTCCTGACCGCTTGCAATTGCATCTACAGTTCTGTTAACAGCGATACGCTGATAATATCGAGGTGGATATGTATTCTGACTGCTGTAATACGGTTGATTCTGTACTTTCTCTTGCTCCGGTGTGATTCCGGCACCGCCGTTACGCTCTGCTTTATATCTAGCAATCAGTTCCTTCTCTGAAGGGAACTCACCCATAGTAAACTCACGCTCTTTCCCTGTCAGGAAGTCA
>JAXFBD010000169.1:0-1518 GCA_034118545.1 Blautia sp. | reverse complement strand
ACATATGAAGGCAGAAAAGAGAACATTTCAATTACCTTATTTTCACATCGGAAAGAGAATTCTGAAATCAGCGGCAGCTGTATTCTTAAGCCTGATCATCGGGATGCTGAGAGGCGGAACGGGAATTCCGTTTTATTCGGCGATTGCGGCGATTTTATGTATACAGCCATACATGGAAACAAGCTGGAAAAGTGCAAAGAACAGGCTGATGGGTACTTTTATCGGAGCTTTATACGGGACACCTGTTCTGCTTTTAAATCGATATATCATTCCATCAGAGGGATACTGGCAGATATTTCAATATGCATTTATTTCGCTGGCGGTCATCCTGGTGATTTATACAGCATGTATAATAAAAATTCCATCCATATCCTATTTTTCCTGTGTGGTTTTTTTGAGTATAGTTGTAAATCATATAGGAGATGCGGAACCATTGATTTTTGTCCGTGACCGTATTCTGGATACAGTGATAGGTGTTTTGATTGCTATGTTTTTGAATTCACTGCAGATTCCGAGAAAGAAGAGAAAGGATATTCTTTTTGTATTTGAGCTGGATGAGAAAACACTGGATCTTCATGAAAATCTGAATTCCTACAGCAAGATTATGATGAATCGTATGATTTCAGAAGGGGCGTGTTTTACCATTGCGACTCCGCGGACACCGGCTTCTTCAGTGGATATTATCAGGGAAATACACCTTAATCTTCCAATCATTGCCATGGACGGGGCCGTGCTTTATGATACAAAAGAAAATCGTTTTTTGAAATTGGTATCGATGGATTGTGAGCTTTCAGCGGAGGTGATTTCTTATCTGGATACCCTTCCGATTCATTATTTCAGTACAGTGGTAACGGAGGATGTTGTATTTATTTATCACGGAGATAACAAAAATGAAGCGGAAGAATCTGTTTATGAGACTTTGAGAAAATCACCATACAGAAATTATATGAAACAAAGAGTACCGGAAAAAACACCGGTAATTTACTTTATGACTATGGTGAAAAACGAACAGACGCAAAAACTTAAACAGGAGATTCTGAGTCAGAAATTTGGATCCGGAATACGTGTTTTACTTACGGAATCTGTGGATTATCCAGGATATTCTTATCTGAAAATTTACAGCAGAGATGCAACCCAGGAAAATATGCTTGAATATCTGGCGGGCAGGCTGGATGTGAAAAAAATGATTCTGTTCAGAAATGAGGAAACGTGCAGCCATTCAGATGTACGGAGGCAAAAGGCAAATGAGGATGTAAAGAAGATGAGAAGAATATTCCGTCCGTATTTCTGGGAGAAGGATAAGGAGTAATTCAAAAAGAAAGAGCACATTAAATAATACAAAAATTATTGGCAATATGCTATAATTAGTACACGCAGTACACGAAAATCTGTATATCATAAAGGAGGTAGCAGGATGAAAAGAAAAAAAGTGACAGCGGTTTTGACAGCGGCTGTGATGGGAATAACTGCAGGCTGTACCGGTGTCTGGGCAGCAGATTCTTATCAGGAAACAGAAAA
>JAXFBD010000168.1:0-1721 GCA_034118545.1 Blautia sp. | reverse complement strand
ATAAAACCTATGGTAAAGGCAATCAGCATAGGTGCCACAAAAACCGGCGCATACCGACGCATGGATTTTTCGTTCATAGAAGTCCCCTTTCCTCAAAATGCTAAAAATAATCAAAAAGGGGGTGAGCCTTTTGCAGGCTCACCCTCATAGCCATTACCTGCGATTATTCAGCTGTAGCTGCTGCTTCTGTAGCCCAGCCATCAACAAATGCAGTTACAACAGCATCCCATTCGCCTGTACCCTGTGCATACTCAAGGAGTGCAGAACCAACACCGTTTTTCCACTCTTCGGACGGCATTGTCGGGAAGCACCATGCTACAGGAGTATGTCCTGCTGCGATATCTTCGTTTGCACACTCAACAAGTGGATTTGCCGGCAGATATTCATCGCCAATTGTATTGAATGTAGTTACAAATCCCATTTCCTGTGTAAGAGCTTCTTTACCTGTTTCACTGGAGATTACCCATGCAAGGAAATCTTTTGTTGCCTGAATGTCTGCTTCAGATGCTTTGCTGTTGATACACCAGTAGTTTTCTGTACCTGTGCAGAGACCCTGATTTTCTTCACCCTCAACACCAATGTAGATTGGAAGCATTCCCAGATCTTCATCTGCTACTTCGTTATCTTTGATCTGATCATATGCCCATGTTCCATTCTGATAGAATACACACTCACCAAGTGCAAACTCAGCAGTGGAATCATCACCTGTCATACTGGAAAGAACTCCTGGGTCACATGTGGAATCTGTAATGTACATATCCCAAACCTGTTTGTAGTTATCAAGATAGGTTCCTTTGATTGCATCTGTGGAACCAATTCCGTCTGCCTGATATTCGTAGTAGATCGGAAGGTTTGCAAGATGTGTTTTGAATCTCCAGTCAGAGGAGGAATCCATACCTGCGGATGCAAATGCGCCCATGATTCCAAGATCATCTTTCTTAGCCTGGATGTCATCTGCAACTGCTTTTAAGGTCTCAAAGTTATTGATTTCGGAAACATCGGAAATCACTGCACCATCTGTTGCAATATATTCATTCAGAAGTGCTTTGTTATAGATAATACCGTATGTCTCAACTGCAAACGCAACACCAAGAACAGAATCTCCATCTTTCAGTGCAAAATCTTCACTTTTCAGCTCTTTGTAGATTTCTGTGTCAGACAGATCTGCACAGTAATCTTTCCATGTAGCAAGTCCTACAGGTCCGTTTACATGGAACAGTGTAGGAGCCTCGTCTTTAGCCATTTCAGCTTTCAGAGTGGACTCATATGTTCCGGATGCTGCTGTAACAATGTTAACCTCTACGCCGGTTTCTTCTGTGTACTTTTCGCCCAGAGCAACCCACTGCTCTGCTGCTTCCGGTTTGAACTGAAGATAGTAAACGCTGCCTTCACTTTCTTCTGCCATGGCCGGAACTGCCGGAATCATGGATGCAGTCATCATTGCAGTCATACCAAGTGCTGCGATTTTCTTTAATTTCATAATATAACCTCTCCCTTCTCATAGGACCTTGTTTACGGAATCCGGGATTCCGCATTCGTATTATTGGATGATATTATTATAGTCAGGAAGAGGCTTGGGTTTCCATATAAAAAAATCAAGATTCGTATCACAAAATCAAGAATCGATATTTTTTCAGGAAGAAGCTTTTCCAAACATAATCTCCGAATGCTGCATTTTCAAGTCCGCATATAATGCTTCTGCTTCTTTTTTCAGGCCCTCC
>JAXFBD010000167.1:0-1492 GCA_034118545.1 Blautia sp. | reverse complement strand
AATTCCTCACTTTAATCTAATTACTGCTTAAAGCCTCCAACTTTTCAATAGATTCTTTAAGTATTCTAATTGTTTTTTCTCTTTCATTACGTAATTTCTTCTCTATTGAAAAATAATCTACTGGAATATAATTATACCCCTGATAATAGACACGATTTTCAATTTCAAATGTTTCCAATAATGTACTCACTCTAGACATCATATTGCCTTCATATATACTATTCCTGTTAAACACAATGAAATCCTTATTATACAAGATTGAGAAAGCACACGCGTGAAATGAATCTGTTATTACCAGCCTAGAATGAGATACCAAGTAAATAAATTCATCCGGAGTTGTCATATATAAGTCTCGTTTATTCGGATTATAAATATCAATGATTTGTAAATGTTTTTCCTCAGCAATCTCTTCTACATACTGATTTATTGATAGATCTAGTCCTCCTAGAGAATAAACCAAGATATAATCCTCCCCTATTTTATAAGAAGGCTTCTTTTCAATTTTCTTCCACTCATCTGCAGAAATTAACATTGTTGGATCCAAGGTTACCTGAGCTCTTCTTCCCGTCAACTCATATATAATTTCAGCCCCCTTTTTCTCACGACATGTCAAATCGATAAAACCGTTCAATCCTTCTCTATATTCATCAACAAAACTATGTATTTCATCTTTACCAAAACTCGGTGATATTGTTAATCTCTGACATTTATTTGCAAAAGATAGCATAAAATAAGATAATTCGTCCTTTACAGAAAGCCAGTTGTGCCAAACCTGATCGCTACCCACTACGAAAAAATCATATTTACTCTTAAATCCATCAGGAATTTTACCAAATTTTAAAATTGGTCCAATTTTTATATATTTATCAGAAAATTTCCTAAATCTTTTTTTTCTGATGATTTGTAAACGTTTTATTTTGCTTTCTTCCGAATTAGGCAATATAATACTTTTTATATATTTTTTTACTTCATTCTTATTGATTGGCTTATGAACCATATCCCAATGGCGTAAAGTTTCGACCTGATATCCCATTTTTTCATATACCGATTGCACTGCATAGTTTTGCAATTTATTACCTATGTTTACATCATCATAAAGCGTAACAATTCCAATCTTTTTCATGAACTTCTCCCTTTCCCATTTATATAATAATCGCAGCCAAATGGAATTCCACAGCAAATTAAGTAAATGATATTAATCTCATAATCGAACCTAGGCAAACCTGTAATCGAATACGTTAAAAAGAATACCTGAAACATAAAAGAGTAAAGCAACAAATTACATAAAAATGTATTTTTATTATAAATTATCGACTTTAATAGCGTAATTGTTTTGAAAAACACACCAATATTACACAGTACAAAAATCACAATTCCAACAATGCCGGTTTCACAAAGCAACTGTAAATAATCGTTATGAACCCCATTGTAAAACAAATCCGTATATACGCTAAATCCGCCTATTTTTATCCCCAAGATAGGTGCACTTCGG
>JAXFBD010000166.1:0-1108 GCA_034118545.1 Blautia sp. | reverse complement strand
CAAGAGTTATTGAATTGTTTTCGAGACAAAGAAACTTATGGATTCCTTGAAGATAATGAACGATGGCATAAAATTATACAACAATAATTGATAATTCTAACAGACAAAAGCAGACCATATATCGCGGTTCATGAACTGTTGATAAATGAATCGTTTTTTATTCCTGCGTTTGTGTCCATGGCGTCCGGCCAGAAGGAAACCGAAGAATCGGTGATTGGCTGATGAAATGTGCTAAGTATGTATAAAAAAGTGTCCCCCAGGTCACCCTTTCCTGCTTTTTTCATATAATAAATGCAGTCAAGAAAAAAGGAGAGACTTTATGAAGCAAAAAATCACTGCCGTTCTTCTGGCTGTACTTATGATGCTGTGCTGTATGCCGGTTTATGCACAGAATGGAGAATTAACATCCGTTACCCTCAATGAGGTTGCCCATTCCATCTTTTATGCACCGCAATATGTGGCTATCGAAAAGGGATATTTTATAGAAGAGGGAATTGACCTGGAACTGAACACCGGATTCGGAGCTGACAAAACGATGACCGCCGTCCTCTCCGGCGAAGCCGACATTGGTTTTATGGGCGCCGAAGCCTCTGTTTATGCATATCAGGAAGGAGCTACCGATCCCGTGGTCAATTTTGCCCAGTTAACCCAGCGGGCCGGAAATTTTCTGGTAGCACGGGAAGAAATGCCTGATTTTAAATGGGAAGACCTGAAAGGAAAGAAAGTACTTGGAGGACGGAAGGGTGGTATGCCGGAAATGGTTTTTGAATATATTCTAAAGCAGCATGGCATTGACCCCCAAAAAGATCTGGAAATCGACCAGAGTATTGATTTTGGTTCCACTGCTGCCGCTTTTTCCGGCGGTCTGGGAGATTTCAGTGTGGAATTTGAACCGGCAGCCACAGCGCTGGAAAAGGAAGGCGCCGGATACGTAGTTGCTTCGCTGGGTGTGGATTCCGGCTATGTTCCGTACACCTCATACAGTGCCAAAACCAGCTATCTGGATAAAAATCCTGATATAATCCAGAAATTTACAAACGCTCTCCAAAAAGGCATGGATTATGTCCGGACTCATACGCCGGAGGAAATCGCAAAAGTCATTAAACCA
>JAXFBD010000165.1:0-1245 GCA_034118545.1 Blautia sp. | reverse complement strand
TGATCAGAAAAAAAGTGAAGTATATCTTTATTATCAACCTCACTTTCATCCATACTGAAATAATGATAATTAGGATGTTTGTAATTATGACAGAGTATTGTAAAATGACCATAGTTATCCGTAGTGATCATTCCATTGTCATCCCTCATCAGAAGAGATTCTTTTCCTTCTTTCAGAAATCGCATTGCAAAATAAGCCGGCTTTCCTATTCCGTTATGATTCAGAAGACCGCTTTGTCCACTTAAAAGCAGGTCCGAACTAGCTTTTCTTGTGATTCGATCCATGCCTGAATGATATCCCATAATATCTGCAAATCCAATACTATTGATGGCATTTCGCATAATCCACGCGCCTTTAAAAATATTATCATTTAATACATTGCTGTCACTGTCTGAAAAATCCCATTCAGAAATCATGATTTTGACCTGCGCCCATCCATTAGCATCCATGGTTTTCCTGTAAGCCCATAGTTTTTCCTGTAAATAATCTTTATTCTGATAAGAAATTCCCCATTTGTCTACAGTTTCTCCACTGTTTTTATTTCGAAATGCAATTCCTTTTAATACGAGATAGTCTGGAAGCTGTGTGGATTTCTTCCATTCTCTGATATAGCAGATGAATTCTTCTTTAGACTGTTCACCATCCATTCCACCTACGATAGCCAGTGAATCTGAAAGTTCCCTCATTTTATTCCATGTAGTATCAAAACAATTAAAATATCTCTTATCTTCTGCACCTGCTCTCTGAACTTCTCCGATAATCCAATGACTGACTTCTATTTGTCCATAAATTCCATAATAATGATCCAGAAACTCTCTGAGAAACCTCTCATGAACTTCCTTTTTTTCATGAAGTATCTCCTTCGCTGCCATCGCCGTCCAATCCAAATTAATATAGGGATGAAGATCATTTCTCACAAGAAAATCAATAATACTGTCCAAACTGTTAAAATTAAATGCCAGATATAATTCCTTTTCCTGTAATAAATATAATTCTGCATCCCATATATTGTTTACACTAACATACTCAATTCCTAATTCTTTTTTGAATTTCAGAATCATATCCTGTATTTCTTTTTTTAACAGTTCTCTTGCGTTCTCTATATTAATCAGCTTATTCCAGTTCTTTACCCATCTGGCCCCCGCACGGCTGTCTATTTCAATCTGTCTCTGTATAACATTTTCTGATATATTTTCCTCTACCTTATGCTTATTTACATACCGCTGAATCTGTTCAAGAATTTCC
>JAXFBD010000164.1:0-1258 GCA_034118545.1 Blautia sp. | reverse complement strand
AAAAAGGAGGAACATCTCAATGCCAAAGCGACTTCTTGTTAAGCTGAATGAAGCAGACAATGTGGCCATTGCCGTACAGGAAATCAAAGCCGGTACAAAGGTAGCTGAGGATCTGGTGACAAACCATGATATTCCGCAGGCACACAAGGTTGCCTTAAAGGATATCGGTGCAAAAGAGCCGGTTATCCGTTATGGCGTAGTTCTGGGCTATGCCATCGAGCCTATTGCCAAAGGGGACTGGATCAATGAATTCATGCTGGAGCTTCCCACACCGCCTTCTGTCGAAAATATGGAATACGGAAAAAATATTGTGACAGATCTTCCCAAGGCTCCCCGCAAAACATTTATGGGATACAGAAATCCTGACGGAGGATATGCGGGAACACGAAATATTCTTGGCATCAGTACCACCGTTCAGTGCGTAACAGGCGTTTTGAATGTGGCAGTTAAGCGTATGAAGGAAGAACTCCTTCCCAAATATCCCAATGTGGATGACATTGTACCCATCAACCATGCATACGGATGCGGCGTAGCGATCAATGCTCCGGAAGCGGTCATTCCCATCCGGGCGCTGAGAAACCTGACAAAAAATCCAAACTTCGGCGGGCAGCTGATGGTTGTCGGCCTGGGCTGTGAAAAACTGACGGTGGAAAAACTTCTGGATGAGGCAGACATCACACCGGAAAACGTAATCATTCTCCAGGAGCAAAAAGGCTTTGATGCCATGATAGAGGCGCTGATGAACATGGCGGACAAAAAGCTGGCAATCCTTAACGAGAGAAGACGAGAAGAGCTTCCTCTGTCTGAGCTGTGCATCGGAATGCAGTGCGGCGGAAGCGATGCTTTCTCAGGAGTGTCCGCAAATCCCTCAGCGGGCTACGCCACCGATATGCTGGTAAATGCAGGGGCCACGGTGATGTTTTCTGAAGTTACAGAAGTCCGTGACGGCGTACATTATATTGCGGAGCGCTGCGTCAGCAAAGAGGTATGTGACAAGCTTTCCAGAGAGATGAGCTGGTACGATCATTATCTGGAGGCAGGCGAGGTGGACAGAAGTGCCAACCCCACACCGGGCAACAAAAAAGGCGGTCTGTGCAACATCGTGGAAAAAGCCATGGGCTCCATTGCAAAATCCGGCCGTGCTCCCATCGTGGAGGTGCTTTCCCCGGCAGAGCGTCCCACAAAGAACGGCCTGATCTATGCGGCAACACCGGCAAGTGATATTGTCTGCGGTCCCTGCCAGCTGGCCTCCGGAATC
>JAXFBD010000163.1:0-1202 GCA_034118545.1 Blautia sp. | reverse complement strand
ACGTAATCACAATACTGATCCTGAAAAAGAAAAATCGACTGTCTCCCGTTAAGATTCAGATAAAAGAAATTTCTGCGCAATTCACTCTGAAGCAGATCAGCCACATGATCCTCATCCGCATCAAAGAAATTTTCTTCTGTTTCCGCAAGAATCGCACAGTGCCACCTGTTCCATTTTGTGAGATCCATCATTTCCTGGGCTTTTTCCAGAATGTCTCTTCGGCCGCTGTATATATAGTTCTGAAGGAAATACTGCTGCAAAAAATCCTGTTCTTTTTTATTTTTTAATTCCTTTGTCTTTCTTCTGGCAATTTCTGCTTCGGTTTTCTTCAGCGTTTCATGAAAACGATCCGGATCCACCGGTTTTAAAACATAATCGCTGACACCATTTCGAATTGCTTCCTGAGCAAAAGCAAAATCATTATATCCACTGAAAATAATGATCTTTAAGTTTTCATTTTCTTTTTTTGCCCTTGCTGCCAGCTCCAGCCCATCCATATGCGGCATTTTTACATCTGTAAACAGAATATCTATCTCATGTTCGCGAAGCACCTGAAGAGCCTGTTTTCCATTTGAAGCTTCGTAAATCTCCCACTTTTCCTGTTCATCAGACAACAGAAAGCGAATCCCCTCCCGTTCTATTTTTTCATCATCTACAATTAAAACCCGATACATCTTTGTTTCTACCCCGCTAATACTCATAATACATAAAACTTCTTTAAACAACAAATAAAGATAGTTCTGTCCTTACGTTCAGAACTATCTTTATTTTACCATTTACAAGATTATTTGGAAAGCTATTTCTAACCTTTTACAGCTCCTGCAACAACACCTTCGATAATATATTTCTGGCATGCCAGATAGAAGATAATGATCGGGATGATTGCCAGAACAAGTACACCCATCATGGCACCCATATCAACGGAACCATAACCACCTTTCAGGTACTGGACTGCCATTGGAATGGTTTTCCATTTTTTCTGGTCAAGAACCAGAGATGGCAGAAGGTAGTCGTTCCATACCCACATAGCCTGCAGGATGGCAACTGTGATACAGGTTGGTTTCATAATCGGAAGCACAACCTGGAAGTAAGCCTGAATCGGATTACATCCGTCGATCTGTGCAGCCTCTTCAATTTCCAGCGGAATGGATTTTACAAATCCGGTAAACATAAATACCGACAGACCTGCACCAAATCCAAGA
>JAXFBD010000162.1:0-1606 GCA_034118545.1 Blautia sp. | reverse complement strand
CTTGTAACTGCAGGAAAATATTTTATCTGCAGTATGTGCCCTGATTTCCCTTCCCTCCGTCTCAAAAAAATAAATATCCTCCATGGGAATATAAAATTCCGTCTCCCCGCTTGTCAATGAAAGACAACGTTTTCCATTGTTCTGTTTCGATATGTAATTCTGCAGGCTGATAATGGAATTGTTCAGACTTCCGCATCGGATAATGACTTCTTCCTCTGCCAGCCCCTCCTCAATCTCAATTTTTACCCTCATAGTATTTCCTTTACTGCCGCGACTTTTTAGCATTGCTCAATGCTCATGATTACAGTATACAGAGAAACGAAAGGATGTAAATGGTTTTTGCGCATGTGGTAAGTTTTTGTGCCTGAGAAGTAAAAATCTCCGCAAGACAGACAATTTCAAGCACACCTTTGATGAAATTGCAGTTTCCATCAACACGTTTACTTCCGCTATCGAGAAGGGTGCACGGAGCGTAACAAAAAGGAGGCGATAAGACCTCCTCCTTTTTATTCCTTCCCCTTATCTGCCGGAAGACGTTTCTTCTTCCTTTTTTACATACCGGATAACCTCATAATCACTCTCTTTACTCCGCTCTGACATACACTGATAAACCCTGTCCCGCAAGTCCTGCTGCCTCTCCTTCGGTTTCAGACTTGTATCCGGATAGAACGGGCCGTCAATATAAGTAACGATGTCTACCTTACCCGGTTTTCCCTTTCTCTCATGATAGGTATTGGTCAACGCATAAACCGGACAGTCCAGCTTCACCGGATATTGAAAGGACACGGACTTAAAAGGTCTGATTCCGATATAATAGGGCCAGATGTGAGCTTCCGGATAGATCGTGACAGAATATCCTCGCCTGATTTTATCCTCCACGGATTTCACAAAATGCTTCATTCCGCCCATATCACAGGGTATCGGGATCGCCCCCAGCATCTCCACAAGTACATGAAGTCCCGGCATGGACACATTCTCCGGATTAACAATAAAAAAATTTCTGTGGGGATAATTCGCTACACTGGGAATAAAGGTATCTGCAAAGGGCTGCGTATGGTTACCATAAATAAAATAACCCCCGTTTTTGCATTCCTTCAGTTTTTCCTTTCCCACATATCTTAAATGGAACTTTAACTTTTGATAAAGAATCTTTATGGGCATGCTGAATATATTCTGTATTGCCAGTGAGCAGATATCCCAGATTCTGTTGTGAAAATAAGGGAAATCCTTATCTATCACCCTGGGTGTAATCTGTGCCTCAGAGAACTCCTCATTCAGTTCATCGGTATAATAAATTACTTTTCTTTCTTCCATGCTCTTCTCCAACCCCCAAAACGCCCGTATATAAAGCCTCTGACTGTCGCCGGTAAGCCACCTGTCTGCAAGTTACAAAACGGAAGGCATTAGCCTTCCGTCTGCTCTGTTGTGTAACTTAATGGAATACCATAGAATTCCTCATAGATCCGTTTCCAGACTTCATAGTTCTTATCCCGCATCGCAATCACCTGTTCCCGTTCAGATAAACCTGCCTGCGGATAAATCGGCTTTTCGATAAACACAGAATACTCCTGTAGCGGGAAGCCATCCTCACCGATACGTTCGCTGT
>JAXFBD010000161.1:0-1255 GCA_034118545.1 Blautia sp. | reverse complement strand
TTTTTCCATTTTCCAGTATCATCCACACAAATTATATCTGAAACAGGCAGTTGAGTTTGGCTGCAGACCGGAAAAAATAGACGAGATTGTGAAGATGCATGATGAAAATGCTCCTCTTGAATTAGTCATGAATGGCGATTTCAATGAGATTGAAAAGCATTACGCAGAGGAAATGCGAGAAAAATTCAACCATCCAGCCTATATTGAACAGTTTAAAGATTTGATTGACTGTATTTTTTATATCCATGGCAAGTTTTATTATCTTGATGATAATGAACATGATCCTTGTATACCATATGAAGATCTGATTTCCAAATTCGTGGAATATGGATACAAAGGGTATATTTCAAGTGAATTTGAAGGCCATCATTTTTATTCGGATGTAAGTTGTGTTGAACAGCTGGGACGTTATGTATCTATGAATCAGAAAGTTTTGAACAGTCTTGAGGATTAAGTATTTCAAACTCTTTTGAAATGGCAGGGACTGGTACAGGGAAAGGAGACAAAAAATGAAATTTGGTTTACTTACAGCAATTTGTGATGGAATGACTTTTGAAGAAGTGGTGGATTTTGCTGCGGAAAATAATCTGGAATGTCTGGAAGTGGCCTGTTGGCCCCAGGGAGGTGCCCAGAGAAGATATGCTGGTGTCAGTCACATTGATGTGGCAGGTCTTACAGAAGAAAAAGCGGAATATATAAAAAAATATTGCGGTGACAGAGGTGTGGAGATTTCTTCTCTTGCATATTATCCGAACCCACTGGAGCCGGATGCAGAAAAAAGAAACAGTTATATTGAACATATTTATAAACTGATGGATGCATCTGTTATGCTGGGAGTGAATATGATCACGACTTTTATTGGAAGAGATTCCACTAAAAATGTCGACGAGAATATGGAACTGGTGAAGAATATCTGGACTCCGATTATCCGATATGCTGAAGAGAAAGGAGTACGGGTTGCAATTGAAAACTGTCCTATGCTGTTTACGAATGATGAATGGCCGGGAGGACAAAATATCATGACTACACCGTCAAACTGGAGAAGGGTTTTTGAAATTCTTGATAGTCCGAATTTGGGCATTAATTATGATCCATCTCATTTTGTATGGCAGCAGATTGATTATATTAAGCCACTTTATGAATTTAAGGATAAAATTTTCCATGTACATTATAAAGATATCAAGATGTATCCGGAAAAGCTGAAAGAAGTGGGAGTGATGGCGTTGCCGCTGGAGTATATGTCACCGAAGCTTCC
>JAXFBD010000160.1:0-1056 GCA_034118545.1 Blautia sp. | reverse complement strand
GCCCAGTTCCGGTGAAGGATATGAAATGGATGTTATTACTGCTGTTGTATTGGGCGGCATTAGCATCAATGGCGGTGAAGGAAGTATTCTGGGGGTTGTTATTGGCGTTCTTTTACTCAGCACATTGCAGAATGGTATGGTGTTGATGGATATTTCTGAATTCTGGCAGAAGGTTGTAAAGGGCATCGTATTGATTTTGGCCGTAAGCCTGGATCGAATTGTTCAGAAAAGAAAGGAGAAGGCAGTATAAAACAACTTGCCTGAAATAATAAAATAGCTTCGAAGGTTTAGTGTTGGACCGGTGTACTTTTGCTATTGTGAGCACGAGTTCGCCGGTCTTTTTCTGTCATGGCAGATGAGCAGGTGCTTATCACGGCGCTGTCGGGAGGAGATTATGGATCTTCCGTCATGAAAAAGCAGGAGAAAAGTCCAATCCCTCACCGCCGAGAGGAAATTCTGGACCTACCGTCATGAAAAAACAGGATAAATGTCCAATCCCCCGCCGTCGAGAGGAAATTCTGGACCTACCGCCATGAAAAAGCAGGATAAAAGTCCAATTCCTCGCCGCCGGGAGGAAATTCTGGACCTACCGCCATGAAAAAGCAGGATAAATGTCCAATTCCCCGCCGCCGAGAGAAGATTCTGGATCTTCCGCCGCAGGAACCAAGGAAAAATGTCCAAAAAGCGAGTGAAGAAGCAAGCAAATGGACCTACCGTCATGAAAAAACAGGATAAATGTCCGATCCCTCACTGCCGGGAGGAAATTCTGGACCTTCCGCTCCTCCCGCATGCTAATCAGACATGTCTGATCAGCAAAACAAGAATAAGTCTGTAAATCCCTGTGACATTTTTTACGGAAAGTTTAAATACTCTCTATGAAAATACAAAGTTTTTTGGTAAAATAGAAAAGAATCTTAAAAAAACTGGGATAATTGTCCCTGTGCTCACGATAAAAATAATAGAAAATAATAGAAAAGGAAATATATTATGTGTGGAATTGTAGGATTTACCGGTCAGCAGCAGGCTGCACCGATTTTGCTGGATGGATTGTCAAAG
>JAXFBD010000159.1:0-1545 GCA_034118545.1 Blautia sp. | reverse complement strand
GTAGGCGGTGTGGCAGGCGGTGCAACCGCAGCTGCACGCATCCGCAGATTAGATGAAACTGCAGAAATTACGGTATTTGAACGTTCGGGATATATCTCCTACGCAAATTGTGGACTGCCGTATTATATTGGTGATGTCATTATGGATTCGGAAGAACTGACACTTCAGACACCGCAAAGCTTCTATTCTCGTTTCAGAATCAATATGAAAGTTCACCATGAGGTGACTGCGATCCATCCGGATCGAAAAACGATTTCTGTTAAGAATCTGGAAACCGGTGAAGAATTTGAGGAATCCTATGACAAATTGATTCTCTCTCCGGGGGCAAAGCCAACGCAGCCACAGATTCCAGGGGTGGGAATGGAAAAAGTATTTACCCTGCGTACGGTAGAAGATACCTTCCGTATCAAAGAGTACATTAACAAGCATCAGCCGAGGTCTGCTGTATTAGCCGGTGGTGGCTTCATCGGGCTGGAACTGGCAGAAAACTTAAAGGAACTTGGCATGGATGTGACCATTGTCCAGCGTCCGAAGCAGCTCATGAATCCTTTTGATGCAGATATGGCTTCTTTTATCCACAGTGAGATGCGCAAACATGGAGTGAAGCTTGCTATGGGATATACGGTAGAAGGATTTGAAGATAAAGATGGCGGAATAGATATTTTGTTGAAAGATGAGATGCCGCTGCATGCAGATATGGTAGTTCTTGCCATTGGTGTCACTCCGGATTCACATCTTGCTAAGGAAGCAGGACTGGAATTGGGGATTAAAGGCAGTATTGTCGTAAATGACCGCATGGAAACTTCAGTGCCGGATATTTACGCTGCCGGAGATGCAGTACAGGTGAAACATTATGTGACCGGGCAGAATGCATTGATCTCCCTTGCAGGACCTGCCAATAAACAGGGACGAATCATTGCGGACAATATCTGTGGTGGTGACAGCAGGTATCCGGGCAGCCAGGGCAGTTCTGTCATTAAGGTGTTTGATATGACAGCAGCGACCACGGGAATGAATGAAACCAATGCCAGGAAAGCCGGTCTCGATGTAGATACGGTAATCCTTTCACCTATGAGCCATGCCGGTTATTATCCGGGAGGCAAGGTTATGACCATGAAAGTTGTCTTTGAAAAAGAAACATATCGTCTTCTGGGGGCTCAGATTGTCGGATACGAAGGGGTGGACAAGCGGATCGATGTACTGGCTACAACGATTCATGCGGGAATGAAAGCTACGGAGCTGAAAGACCTGGATCTGGCCTATGCCCCACCGTATTCATCTGCCAAGGATCCTGTGAATATGGCAGGTTTTATGATCGATAATATTTCGAAAGGTACATTGAAACAATGGCACCTGGAGGATGTTGACCTTTTACCTAGGGATGGAAGTGTGACGCTGCTTGATGTGAGAACTGTCAGAGAATATGGCAATGGTCATATCGAAGGATTCAAAAATATTCCGGTAGATGAACTTCGGGAACGTCTGGATGAGATTGAAAAAGGTAAACCTGTTTATGTGATCTGTCAAAGTGGGCTTAGAAGCTAT
>JAXFBD010000158.1:0-1533 GCA_034118545.1 Blautia sp. | reverse complement strand
AAAAGAAAATGGATATTGTGTAATGCCGGATGGAACCGGATATGTAGCTGCGCTTCATCAGATGCCGGAGGTTACTTTAGAGATGTATAAATGGTGGAATGAATGGCGCTGGAAAGGTGACTGCAATGGGAGATACAAAATCTGGTGTCCGGGAAAACATCTGGTATGTCACAATATTTTTGTATCTGAAGAAATCGGCGGAAAAATTGAGGAAATCTATTTTCAGGAAGGAATCAGTGAAAATCCGGAGAAGGTAGGGCTGAATCAGGAAGAGATGAAAAAACATGGCCTTTTGATGGCAGATGGCGGCGGTGCCTGGTCAAAAGTCAGGGATGAAGCTCCTGATGTTCCGGCTATGGGCGGTATTGTGATTCATTTTATTTATCAGCATAAAAATGGAAAAGGAATTACTATGAGGAGCAGATTTTGGAAAGGATATTCCATAGGAAATGGTGTATATAAATCACTTGCTCCAGGACAAAAAGAAAGTATGAAATCACTTAAAGGTCTTTTTGAACATAATTGTATTGAAATGGCATACCTGAATTCTCTTCTTCCTTCTCTGTACAGAGATGAGTGTGGAAAAGATCAGGAGTAGACCAGAAGGAGGAAACTATGGATTTTGTTGCGTATAATGAAATTATGATTTGTGACAAGCCAATTACAAATATGATTGTTAACGGTGTTACATATGGATATACATTTGAAATCAGATATCCTTCATACAGAGGATGTTATGTCAGCAATATTGAGGAACTGTGGTTTGAAATTGATGGAGAAAAGCTGGACCGTACGATGGTTTATTTTTGCCTGAACGGAAAGGAATATACCATGGATGAGCTCCCGGATCTTTTCAGGGAATACTGGTATGTGATGGAACCGGCAAAAATCCGTGTGGTAAAAATGGGAGGCATATCAAAGGGTACTCATACACTGCGGGTATATATGAGGCATAGAGTTCCGTATACAGGTTATTTTGGACAGTATCTGACGCTTACAAGTGACCGTACTGCAGAACTGGAAGCAATTTAAGGAGGGACAGGTAATGAAAAATGATATTAAGATTGGTGTGACCTTATATAGTCTTTCAACAGAGTTTATTCATGGTGAACTTGACCTGGAAGGATGCCTGAAAGCAGTACACGAAATGGGATATACAGGAATTGAAATTGTGGCAGCACAGATGGTTCCTGAGTATCCGTTCCCTTCCGATGAATGGCTTTACAATTTTAAAGGTCTCCTTGATAAATACGAACTGGAGCCGGTATGCTGGTCAGCATATATTGACATGGGTACAAGATCTGATAGAGATTTGACAGAAGCTGAAATTATTCAGTGTACATTAAATGATTTGATTTATGCAAAAAAAGCAGGTTTTCCTATGGTACGTACGCAGCATGCGATTTCTCCTGAAATTTTCAGGAAAATGATTCCTTATTGTAAAGAACTGGACATGAAGCTGACAATAGAAATGCACTGGCCGCATCATCCTGAAGTGGATGTTTGGAAAGAATACTTCAGTATTATGAAGAA
>JAXFBD010000157.1:0-1638 GCA_034118545.1 Blautia sp. | reverse complement strand
CACGCCGACAGAGGACCCGAACCGTTGGACCTATACGAACGGATCAACAGCCGGAGGCCTAGTTATATACGACGACAAGTATGCCTACAGCAACCACAACACAGACCCGACAGGGCAGCATCTATGCAACGCCTATGACCTTGTAAGGATACACAAGTGGCCAGACGATCCAGCAAGCACAGAACACATGCTCGAACTAATGGAACACGACGAGGGCACCAGGAAGCAGCTTATAGATGACAAGAAAGAACAGATTCATGAAGACTGGGACGACTTCAAGGACGACACCGCGAGGGTTTCGAAAGGAGTAGAAGACAGTAAAGAAGAAGTAGACGAGGACTGGCTGGATGCCATGGACATGGACAAGAAGGGAAACTTCAAGCCCACTACAGACAACATAGTCCGCATACTTTTAAATGATCCAAAACTTAAAAACGGAGTTGGAGGCAATGATCTATTCGCACAGAAACCCGTCAAGAAGGGAAACCTGCCCTGGTGGAACTACAATCCAAGCGACCCGACCTGGACGGATACGGACGACGCAAGCTTCAGATACTATCTAGAAAAGAAGTACAACATTGTCGCCAAAGGAAAAGTGGATGATGCTATAGCCTACGTCCAGGAAAGGAACAGCTTCCACCCAGTACGAGACTATCTGGACACACTAGAATGGGACGGCATACCAAGACTAGACACTCTATTTATAGACTATCTAGGAAGCGAGGATTCGGAGTACAGCAGAGCGGTCGCAAGGAAAGCTTTTACTGCAGCCGTTGCCAGAATCTACACGCCAGGATGCAAAATGGATTATATGCCCGTACTAGTAGGACACCAGGGCATAGGAAAGAGCCACATGCTAAGCATCATGGGCGGAGATTGGTTCTCGGATTCAATCACAACAATTTCAGGGAAAGAAGGATATGAGGCACTCCACGGATCATGGGTTATTGAGTGGTCCGAACTATCTGCAGCCAGAAAAGCCGATATCGAGTCCATGAAGCAATTTATAAGTAAAAGGGACGACCGATACAGAAAAGCCTACGCAAGAAGGGTTACTGATAATCCAAGACAGTGTGTGTTTTTCGGAACCACGAATGATGATGAATTCCTAAGAGACTATACAGGAAACCGAAGATTCTGGCCGATCAACACGGATATATCGAAAGCGAAAAAGATTGTATTTGACGATCTACCAAAAGAACGGGACCAGATCTGGGCCGAAGCCAAGCAGAGATTCAAGGAAGGAGAAAAGCTATTCCTTCAGGGCGAAGCTTTGACCGGAGCTGAACAGATGCAAAAAGAGCACACGTTTACCAGTGTCCGAGAGGACATGGTCCGGGATTATCTAGACAGAAAGCTACCAGAGGGCTGGAAAGATATGGATTTATATGCCAGAACCCAATGGCTGGAAGACCCTAAGAACAAGGGGGAAGACATCAGAGACTGCGTAAGTTTACTCGAAATTTGGTGCGAAGTTTTGAACGGTGCAAAGAATAAGTTTACACCCGCGGACCAGAGGGAACTCAAGGCAATCATGGAAAGTTTAGGGTGGAATAAAGGACCAGCGCCAAGACAAAGGGGAGCCTGCTATGGCAAACAACGGGTTTATTTGAACCCTAAATTCACATGGGAAAACAG
>JAXFBD010000156.1:0-1850 GCA_034118545.1 Blautia sp. | reverse complement strand
AGATCTGATTTAAATTTGGCACTAAAATTTCTTCTTTGTCTGGACATGTTAATGAATCCTCTCTTTCATACTGATTTTAGTATATCAGATTCATTAAAATCTGTCCGAAAAAGTGTCTTAATTTATGAGACCATTATACTGGGAACGTCCATCACAGAGCTTCTTACAGGTGATTTGAGGGAAAATGAAAATATGTCGGGAAACATGAAACGGATGCACTTTTTTGTATGTCCCATTTGCGGCAACATTATTGCATCGGTGGGGCAGGGTGTGTTTTCATGCTGCGGCATCACATTGTATGGAGCAGAAGGAGAGAAGTGTGATGAAGATCATCTGCTCTGTGTGGAGACGGTAGATAATGAATATCATGTAACTTTGAGTCACCCCATGGATAAAAAGCATTATATTTCATTTATCGCTTATGTTACATCCGACAGCTATGAAATAGTGAAATTATATCCGGAACAGGATATCTCTGTAAGGTTCAGAAAAAAAGGTCATGGAATGATGGTTGTGTATTGTAACAGACATGGGATGTTTCAGAAGCCGGTATAAAGTATATAAACTCGATTTTTTCTCGAAACAGGTACCAATTCGCCTGCCTTTCCCAGGCTTTTTGGTACCTGATTTTTGTTTTTATCGAAGTGTCGTTCCGCCTGCATAAAAAGCCTTCCAGGCAGGATGCGCACGAATGCGTATGGATAATGTCGCTTTGCGCGCCGAATGTGGACTTTGTTCTTGATAGTATTTTCTCTGTAAGCTTCATTGACAGTTTGCGTGCATGGTGATAAACTAATAATAGTTAAAAGAGACTAACCGAAACTATGTAACAAATATACGGAGCGGGAGCTCTTAATTTTTTACACGTTGGTTAGAAAAGACTAACCAAAGGAGGAGTTCATATGAGTATTGTGATTATCGGCGGAAATGAATGTATGGTCTGTCAATATGAGAAAATTTGCAGAGATTATGGCTGTAAGGCAAAGGTGTTCGCCAAGGAAAAGGGATGTCTTAGAAAAAAACTGGGAAATCCGGATTTAATGATTCTTTTTACGAATACAGTATCTCATAAAATGGTAAACTGTGCAGTAACAGAGGCAAAGCGAAATAAAATCCGCATTGCCAGGGCACATTCCAGCAGCGCGGCTGCACTGACAGGCGTACTGGAAGAATATTGCAGATAAAGGAGGAAGCAGATGCTGGAAAAAATGATTGTGGAACATTGTTCTCCTGCGTTGGCAGGTCTGAAAACAGCTAATATGTTTACCTGTAAATTTTCTTCGATTGACACATTTTCAGGGGAACTTCTGGATATAAAAAGAAAACTGAGCGGGAAAGGTGTTTTTGTTGAGATCCTGCGGATAAACGGAAATCGTGCGCTTGTATATGTTTATAGAAGAAAACGGCTGGAAAATGACTGTTTTCCCCATGAAATCGGTCTGTTTTTGGATTATCCCCTTCCGGACGTGGTCGGATTCATTGAACAGGGCGGAAAAAACTGTAAATACTGCGGAATATGGAAGGTTTACAGCAATGAATGTGAAACGAAAGCATTGTTTGAACGTTTTCGAAAGTGCAAAGAGGTTTATCAGAAGGTCTTTGAAAGAGGAAGAACACTTGCTGAACTGACCGTGGCAGCCTGACGGATATGGAGTGATTATCGTATCAGTTACGGAGTATTTCCGGTAAAAGGGATGTTTCCCCAAGATTAAAAAAGAAAGAAGAATAAAATATCATGAGTAAAGTAGCAGTAGTATTTTGGAGCGGTTCAGGAAACACAGAAGCAATGGCAGTTGCAGTGGCAGAAGGGGCGAGGGCAGCCGGAGCAGAGGTGACGGTTTTTGAGACAG
>JAXFBD010000155.1:0-1411 GCA_034118545.1 Blautia sp. | reverse complement strand
CCATCTTCTGTTTTTCCAGGCCCGACTGCAATCACTACAGCTTCCTGAGGTTTCTCTTTCGCACTGTCTGGCAGGATAATTCCAGATTGTGTCTTTTCCTCTGCTTCCTGATACTGCAAAACAACTCTGTCTCCCAATGGTTTTAAATTCATAAAAATAACCTGCCTTTCTTTTTTATCAGCACTCTTTCCTTCCGAGTGCTAACCTTTGTTCAAAAAAATATGCTCCTTACCGAAACATATTGTTTTTAAACTATTTATTTTTAAAGCATTATAGCACTTTTTTATGTCTTGTCAAGAGTTTTTTTTAATTCTCAAAATCGGTAATTGTCAATACGCAAGAATATTTTCTATATTTTATTCAATTATACGTCAGATTTTTTGTGTATTTTTCACAACCCAGTTCTATGACAATACCTTTTCAAACCGATATCTCTGCTGCACATCCGGATATTTCTCATGATCCACTTCACCCATAAACATGGCATATGGTCTGGCACATATTTTAAAAGGTTTATATAACCCCTGATAAATCACCAGATTTTCTCCTGTTTCCGTGTGCTGAGCAAATGCCAGTACTTTATATAAATATTCTGAGGTATCCGCCGATACCCATTCTCTTTTAAAGTGCTGTACAATATCCCCCACACGGATGTCTCTTGAAGGAACATTCTCTTCCCGTATCTCCGGCTCTGTATCCAGTTCCACATATTCATCTTTGTCCAGAGACACGGGGATGCCGGTTTTTCCCGCAATGTGGACACCTCCATACCAGGTACCCGTTATCTCAAATATATCTCCCACTTCATATTCGGCTGAGTATTCGTTATTCTTCTTTATAATTCTTATTTTTCCCATAAATATCCTCCGGTAAAATCTGCCACTCTCACTTTTATGACCTTGAAAATATCAGTGACACAATTCCAATTACGATCAATAAAGGAAACGCAATGGAAATCAATCCGCCAACTACCATTCCAATGAGAACCAGCGGAAGCAAAACAACCGTCACCAGAAACTTTGATATTCCCCAGGCTGCTTTTACTCCAAATATACACAATTTACCAAATACCCAAAATAAACATATTACAAATAATAATGATAACATTTTTTCTCCTTTCTACATGACCTCAATCAAAAAACTCACCGGGCGAAAACCGTCATTGCAGGAAATCATGGCGGATCTGGGATTTCTCATCCATCCGTCATAAATATTTTCCCCGCCATATGCAAGTGTCATCACAAAAGGGGAAATACTGTCCCATGCACTGTCACAAAAGCCCTCCGGTTTTTGCCACCCTTCTGCAATAAAAACCTGCCCCAGTTTCATATCACAGGCATGCTGGATGGGGTTTTCGTATTGTTCCATTAAATCCCTGTAGCAGGCCATTTTCATAACTGTAATCTTTATT
>JAXFBD010000154.1:0-1133 GCA_034118545.1 Blautia sp. | reverse complement strand
ACGGATCAGCCAGTCACATCCTTCCATATCAGCAGTAATTCCCACTTTATCCATTGCATCAAGTATGATCATAAAAACAGGTACAACAAGTGCAATCAGTGTACAAACCGGTATCAGTTTACTTCTTTTCAATTTTAATAATTCTGCAGCCAGTATATTACGCAATTCCAACACCTCCTGTTGTTTTCTTAAAGTAATTCTCAAGATTATCTGCACAAAGCTCCAAATGGCTTAATGGTAAATTATTTTTGTACAGACACAATCCGACTTCTTCTATTGTTTTTGAGAGATCATAAATTCGAATACCGCCATCCGCAGCACGTTCCATGCGCTCAACCCCCAACTTATTCTTCAGCGTCTTCTCCGCTAGATCTTGTTTTGACGTCCTGATCAAAATATACTGTTCTGCTTTTTTCTGCAGTTCTTGTAATGTACACTCTTCCAATAAAGCACCCTTATTAATAATCCCGATGTCATCTGCCAATAATGCCATTTCAGAAAGGATATGGCTTGAAATAATAAGTGTTTTTCCCTCCTCATGACATAATCGAATTAACAATTCACGCATTTCTGCAATACCGATAGGGTCAAGCCCGTTTGTAGGCTCATCAAGTATTAAAATCTTCGGATCATTCATCAGTGCATTTGCTATTCCCAGTCTCTGCTTCATTCCCAGTGAATAGGAAGCAAAGGTTTTACTCTTTTCTTTTTCAAGCCCTACAACTGATAGTACTTCCATAATCCTTTTTTTGTTTACAGAACCTCTTAGCCTTGCAAAGATTTCAAGATTTTCAGAAGCTGTCAGATTCCCATAAAATCCAGGAACCTCAATAATTGATCCTATCTGTGGATATATTTTTTCTTGATTACCATATAAGTCTTCACCAAATATCTGAACCCTCCCATCAGAAATAGTGGTTAATCCAAGAATCATCTTCATGATGGTTGTTTTTCCGGCCCCATTTCTTCCGAGTAAGCCATAAATCCTTCCTTTCTTAACGTGCAAATCCACGGAATTCACTGTTGTAATATTCCCATATTTTTTTGTTAGTTTTTCTGTTGATAATACAACTTCCTTACACATTTTCATTCTCCTTTCATTTCAAGAACGCCTTGGCGTTCTTGCTGCGAGA
>JAXFBD010000153.1:0-1600 GCA_034118545.1 Blautia sp. | reverse complement strand
CTGATCCATCAGGAAACGAAGCGCATCATTGGTCGTCGGCATGTTTGCAACTTCAATGTAGTAACGGATATGATTTGCGGCGATCATCTGTGGTTCCTTCATATGTACGTCGTTCTGCATTGCAGAAGGCATGCAGATATCTACCTTAACGCCCCATGGTTTTTCTCCCGGGAAGAACTCCACGCCAAATTTATCGGCATAATCCTGTACTTTATTTCTTCCGGAATTTCTCATGGTCACCAGATAATCAATCTTTTCCGGGGTATTGACTCCGTCCGGATCGTACACATATCCATCCGGTCCGGAAAGTGTCACAACCTTTGCGCCAAGCTCGGTTGCTTTCTTGCAGATACCCCAGGTAACATTACCAAAGCCTGCACATGCAATGGTTTTGCCTTTGATATCCTGTCCGTCATCCTTCAGAACGTTTTCCAGATAATATACAGCACCGTAACCGGTAGCCTCCGGGCGAATCAGGCTGCCGCCGTAAGAGAATCCCTTACCTGTCAGAACACCATTTTCAAATACACCCTTCAGTCTTCTGTATTCACCGAAAAGATAGCCGATTTCTCTTCCGCCGCATCCCATATCGCCTGCCGGAACGTCTACATCCGGTCCGATATAGCGGTATAATGCCTGCATAAAACTCTGACAGAAACGCATGATCTCATTATCGCTCTTTCCTGTGGGGTCAAAATCGGAACCACCTTTACCGCCGCCGATAGGAAGACCGGTCAGACTGTTTTTAAATGTCTGCTCAAATCCAAGGAATTTCATGATACTTGGAGTTACGTTTGGCTGGAAACGAAGTCCGCCTTTGTAAGGTCCGATTGCGCCATTGAACTGACAGCGATATCCTGTATTGGTGTGCCAGTTTCCATTGTCATCCTGCCAACAAACGCGGAATGTGAACATTCTCTCCGGTTCTACCATACGGTTCAGTAAATCTACTTTTTCATATTCCGGATGTTTCTCTACAACCGGCTCCAGTGAAGAGAGAACCTCTTCCACTGTCTGACAAAATTCTGGCTGCTCCGGATATTTTCTTTTTACACTTTCAATCACGCTGTTGATATATGCATTCATTGTTTTTTCCTCCCAAAACAATCTATATTGTTTTAATTTATTTTCTCAGTTCTTCAAATGCTTTTGCCATTCTGTCCATTGCTTCCACAATACGTTCATAGCTGCATGCATAGGAAAGACGGATATATCCTTCTCCCTCTGATCCGAAAGCGGAACCCGGAACACATGCAACACCTGCATGATCAAGCAGATAATCTGCAACTTCTGCAGATGTCTTTCCAAGGGATTTCACATTTACGAAGATATAAAATGCGCCTTCCGGAACTTTGCAGCTGATGCCCTCCATTGCGTTAAGAGCTTCTACTGCGTAGTTTCTTCTCTTTTCGTATTCTTTTACCATCATCTGTACATCCGGCTCAGCCTCACGAAGTGCTGTTACACCTGCATCCTGTACAAAAGATGCTGCACAGGTGTTAATGTACTGATGAACACGAACCAGACCCTGAATCATTTCTACCGGAGCTGCACAGAAACCAAGTCTCCATCCTGTCATGGAATAGCATTTTGAAAATCC
>JAXFBD010000152.1:0-1073 GCA_034118545.1 Blautia sp. | reverse complement strand
CCACTTCTTCCATGCTCATGGAATCTAAAAATTTGTCTGCCATAATGTAAATCACCGCCTCAATCTTTTGTCTTTCATACGGAGCAATGTCCGATGCTTCATTTGTAATTTCATAAGCAGCCAGGATACGGTTCTTTATTGAGGTCTCACCATTCATTAACGGGCATAATGATAACTTTACAAGCTCTGTTTTTGTAATCGTCTCTTTGCGGGCTGCTTTTTCTTTAAGTTCATTAAGCAGTTGGTCAGCATTCATGTCTTGCATGATAATGGGAATTATGCGGTATGTATTGATTCCTTCAGTGAATTCCGTTACCGGATTTTTGATCTGTCCGGAATATAGTACATAGGTTGTAATCTCCACACCATGTGTATAGCTGGCTACTGACTCGTAGGAACGGAATCTTTTCAGGTCTTCAATTCCGCCGTCTGTACTCTGAAATTCGAAGTGCTTCCATGTACCGTCTTCCATGACAAAGTTAAAATCCTGATACTGCTTCTTAAGTTCCAGATAGATACTTTCAGTAGGAACTGCCGACACAACTTTATTTTCTATGCCCAGAAAGGGAAGTATTTCATCGGCAAAAAACTGCATCATGACTTTTAGAGCAGCATCCTCATGTTGGGTGATGATGGAAACATCCGGGGATTTTTTCTCTTTTGTTACGTGGATTTCCTTCATATAGCGTCCTTTCAGCGGAAACTATAAAAGAAACTTTCCGATATAAATATAACAAAAAGAGCAGATACAGACAATGGATTTCCACGATTGTAAAAATAAAATCAGTTTACTTTATTCAGAGGGGGAAGTCAATGGAAAATATACCATGAATTAAATGAACTCTTGACATTTTAATACACGGATATATAAGATAAATGGGGACGGAGAAAAATGTCACTTTTCTCCATCCCTATTGAATGGAGGATAGCACGATATGGCGAAAAAGATTCTTGTTGCAGATGATGATATGTTTCTTCGGGAGCTGGTTCATGACATTCTGGAAAGAGAGGGATATGAGGTGGCGGAGGCGGAGGATGGAATCCGTGCCCTGGAATACTTTAAAGCCCATCCC
>JAXFBD010000151.1:0-1778 GCA_034118545.1 Blautia sp. | reverse complement strand
GTTTATAATGTGCCGAATATGTCTTCCTGGCTGATCGAGTCGGATTTATATCCGTTTATTGGCGGTGACGGAGTGAAGAATAAGGAAAAGGAATCCGATGGAATCATGGCAATTCCATCCATAAACACCATTCTTCCCTATGAAATACCTGCATTTCTGAAAAGTGCGTCACTGGGAGCTCTCTATGAGCTGTCACAGGTATGTATGGAAAATGCCAGGGATATATATAAAGTTCTGGAGAAAGAATACCGGAGACAGTATGGCAGGCAGCTGACGCTGGATCGTATTGGTGAGGTGGCTTCAGAACCAAGATATCCTGACAGTATCGGACTTAATCGGGACAGACTGCAGCAGGCTCCGTCGCAGATTCTGGAAGAAGAACTGAAGAAACTTCGCAGGCTTTCACTTCTGGTGAAAAAAGATATGGGCAGCAAAAACAGACAGTAAGGGAGAGTTGATATGAAAACAATTATGGAACTGGGACTTACCCCGGAAAATAAAAATAACATTGCAGTAGAAAAGACAGAACCGATCTGGATGCACAAAAACAGAGAGGACAGGAAAAGAATTCATTTGGCAGGTCTGGGTGATGTGGGCCAGAATGTGGCAATAGGTCTTACCCTTCTGGGAGAAGATCAGATAGAAAGTATTGGCCTGTATGATCTGAATGAGGCGCAGTGCAAAAGAATGGAAACGGAACTGTCTCAGATTGCGGCACCGCCCGGAGGCAGACGCATTCCGGCAGTTTCAGCCATTTCATGGGAGAAAATTTTTGACTGTGATGTGTTTCTGTTTTGTGCAACAAAAAGCGTACCTGCACTGGACAGTGAGATAAAAGATGTGCGTATGGCGCAGTACGAGGCGAACAGAAAGATTGTTGCTCTATATGCCCGCCAGGCTGCTCTGGCAGGGTACAGAGGACTGTTTGTGGTGGTTTCCGATCCGGTTGATCTGCTTTGTATGGAAGCGCTCAGAGCATCCCGCAGAGAAAAGGGAGAGAATGTAAGGTGTCTGACACCGGATCAGATCCGTGGATGCGGTCTGGGTGTGATGAACGCACGCGCAGTCTATTATGCGAAAAAGTACCCGGAATTTTCCTCCTATCTTCAGGAGGGCCGTGCCTTTGGTCCACATGGAAAGGATCTTGTCATTGCCAACAGTTTGGATCCGGAGCACTATGACGATCAGTGTTCCAGAAGGCTGACAGAGCTGACAGTTGGTGCCAACATGGAAGTCCGCGCCCTGGGCTATAAACCGTTTCTGGCACCGGCCATGTCTTCTGCAGTGCTGACAATTCTGGCTATGCTTCGTGGAGAATGGAATTACAGTGCGGCATATCTGAACGGACTCTATTTCGGGGCGCTAAATCGCCAGACACAGGAAGGTGTGGTATGGGAATCCTGTCCATTACCTGATCCACTGTTTAAGAGACTGGAGGAAACCTTTGAAAGTCTGAGGAAAATTTTATGGAGCTGACATTAATCTGGCCGAAGCAGCAAAATGAATACAGACTGGAAGAGGTGCTTGCATTTGCGCTGAAAAATATTGTGGTAAAACAGGTCATCCGTGAGCCGGAAGAGCTGCGGGCTGCTGTCTGCCGGGAAAAGCTCAGGAGAGAGAGAATTTTGTTTGCGGTTTTTTCGGGAGAAGCAGGAATCAATCTGAAACTGTATGAAATGCTGGAGATTTTGCGGATGAACGATGGATGTCTGAAAGACAGCATTGCAGGGATAATGGTAGATGGGACGGGCGAGTATTATACAAAATCCATGGGACGG
>JAXFBD010000150.1:0-1514 GCA_034118545.1 Blautia sp. | reverse complement strand
GGTAAAATTCACCGCTTTTCCCGGGACCGGGCAGCTGTTTACGCACACGCCGCAGGAAACACATTTCTCCTTGTCAATATAAGGTTTCTTTTGAAAAAGATTCAGTGCTTTCGCCATTTTGGTCCAGATGTTATTTCGAACTCCTGTCCTATCCACATGAAAATCTGGATTTCCGTATTTTTCCACAGCCTCTTCCAGAGAAATCTGACAAAAACCACATGAATATGCCGCGTTACCTGCTGCAATGTCCCCGGGCGTTTTTTCTCCCCGTGCAAAAGAATCCGCTGCAGCATCTTTTGCAGCTGGAGCTTTCTCCTGTGGAATTACAAGCTCCACGTCTTTCCATGTCCCAAGGCCCATTTTTTCTCCGTGATAATTTGTGGGAACAAGCTCCGGCGACAAATGCACAAGATGACAAAAAACGCTGTCCAGCGCCACAGGATCCTTTGACATGAGAATTACATTCATTGAAACAGGATCTCCCGAACCCGGTCCGTTGCCTTCCATGGCCACAATACCGTCCATAATGTACAGACGGGGATTCACGCAGCGATTCAGATCCACCAGCATTCTGGCAAAGCTGTCTGCGCTGGGGTATTGAGTATGGCCTTTGGCTTTATTCAGGCCGTAGACAAAACCATAGCTGTTTTTTACAGCCCCGGTGATCCTCTCAAGGGCGTGAGTTTTCATTTTTGAAAGAGAAATAACACACTCTGCCTCTGTCAGCTCCTTTGGCAGAATAAATTCTTTTGCCTGAACCCCCTGGGGATATTCCACCCGGACTCCTTCTGTGTAATCAATGGCTGGAATGTGAAGCTTTTCAAGATATGTATCCATTCCTGTCCCTTTGATTACCTTGCTGGTCGAGCCCGTGCCACAGGAATCAGCAAGAACAATTTTTTCATAGCCTTCTTCGCGCAATATTCTGGCAAAAGCGCCCACAACTGCCGGATGGGTGATCACAGCCCGTTCCACTTCCGCCCGTTTCAGGAGATTGGGCTTCAATAGAATTTTTTCGTTTTTATCAATCAGCGCCTGCAATCCTCCCATCAGTTCTAGCCCCTGCTTCAACAAATTATGGATTTTTTCTTCATCATACTCCCTGCACGGGAGAAGTATAACTCTGCTTTTCATGTGTTCCTCCTTTTTATATACTTGCTTGTGGCTTTTGGACATCTTTTGGGATATTTCCCTGTTCTGGATCCATTCTCGCCTTGCTGCCGCCGGCTTTTGGACATATTTTATGAAATTTTCCTGCTCTGGATCCATTCTTGTCCTGCTACCGCCAGCTTTTGGACATGTTTGGGGAAATTTCCCGGCTCTGGATCCATTCTCGCCTTGCTGCCGCCGGCTTTTGGACATATTTTATGAAATTTCCCGGCTCTGGATCCATTCTCGCCCTGCAATCGCTGGCTTTTGGACATATTTGGGGAAATTTCCCGGCTCTGGTTCCAATCTCGCACCGCGACCACTCTCTTTTGGTACCTTTCCATGACATTCTTCTATAAAATATC
>JAXFBD010000149.1:0-1175 GCA_034118545.1 Blautia sp. | reverse complement strand
TTCTTTTGCATACTCACAATCAATTACATTATATCCCGTAGCCAGCACTGCAATTGCCTTAATATTCGGGCATGCATCAAGTGTTTCTTTTGTGATAGGCGTTTTGTTTGTAACAACAATATCAGCATCCCCTATTTTTTCACGGATCACCGGTGCGTCCACATAAGAAACACGGTCATATACTACCAGTTCTCCCAGTTTTGCAAGTTCATCCCAGGAAAGATCTCCAGGGTTTTCTGTGTATCCGTCAAGTACTACGATCTTCATTCTTTATCCCCCTTTTTTAGAATACGCCCTGCTGAAGCATTGCTTCCGCAACACGCTCGAAGCCTGCAATATTTGCTCCTGCAACTAAATTATAACCTAAACCGTTTCTTTTTGCAGCATCAACTGAGTTTTTATAGATTGTATTCATGATATTATGAAGCTGTGCGTCAACCTCTTCCTCTGTCCATACAAGACGCTCACTGTTCTGGCTCATTTCCAGAGCAGAGGTAGCTACACCGCCGGCGTTAACTGCTTTGGAAGGTGCTACGATAATATCTTCCTGATCCATCAGGAAACGAAGTGCGTCATTGGTGGTAGGCATGTTTGCCACTTCGATATAATAACGCACATGGTTTGCAGCAATCATCTGTGCTTCTTTCATATGTACGTCATTCTGCATAGCGGACGGCATACAGATATCAACTTTTACGCCCCACGGTTTTTCTCCCGGGAAGAATTCCACACCAAATTTATCTGCATAATCCTGTACTTTGTTTCTTCCGGAATTTCTCATGGTAACAAGATATTCAATCTTCTCCGGTGTATTTACACCATCCGGATCATATACATAGCCATCCGGGCCGGAAAGTGTTACAACCTTTGCCCCAAGCTCTGTAGCTTTCTTGCAGATTCCCCATGTAACATTACCGAAGCCTGCGCATGCAATTGTTTTACCTTTAATATCCTGTCCGTCATCTTTCAGAACGTTTTCCAGATAATATACAGCACCGTAACCGGTAGCTTCCGGACGAATCAGGCTGCCGCCGTAGGAGAAGCCCTTACCGGTCAGTACACCATTTTCAAATACACCCTTCAGTCTTCTGTATTCACCGAAAAGATAGCCGATTTCTCTTCCGCCGCATCCCATATCGCCTGCCGGAACGTCTACATCCGGTCCGATATAGCGG
>JAXFBD010000148.1:0-2113 GCA_034118545.1 Blautia sp. | reverse complement strand
TTTTGCGTTCATCCAATGTAACTGCCATGAAGACATCTCCTTTCCTCGTATCCTTCTGTTGTTAGCACTCATTTTTGTAGAGTGCTAACATCTATGGTCTTAAGATAGCACCCTTATTTTTGTTTGTCAATACTTTTCTTGAACAGATTTGAAAAAAATTACAAAAATATGGTTTATTTCCCCTCACGAAGACAGATCATCCAGATTTTTCTTTAATTCGATCATTTTGTCTCTCAGCTGAGCTGCCTGCTCAAAATTCAGGTCTGCTGCCGCCGCCCGCATCTGCTTCTCCACCTGGGCAATCAGCTTCGTCAGTTCTTTACGGCTCATGGATTCCGGATCTTTCTGCAGTTTTACTTCCGTTTCTGCCACTGCTTTAGAAACCGCGATCAAATCTCTGACTGCTTTTTTTATGGTAGTAGGTTTAATATTATGTTCCTTATTATATTCTTCCTGAATGGCACGGCGCCGGTTTGTCTCTTCAATGGCATTTCTCATGGAATCCGTCATGGTATCTGCATACATGATAACATGGCCTTCACTGTTTCTGGCCGCGCGGCCGATGGTCTGTATGAGAGAAGTTTCAGAACGGAGAAAACCTTCCTTGTCTGCATCCAGTATAGCCACAAGTGTAATTTCCGGAATGTCCAGCCCCTCTCTGAGAAGGTTGATCCCCACCAGCACATCAAATACATCCAGACGCATATCTCTGATGATTTCCGCACGCTCCAGCGTATCCACATCTGAATGAAGAGAACGGACACGGATTCCGATTTCTTTCATATAATCTGTCAGATCCTCTGCCATCCTCTTCGTCAGTGTTGTCACCAGCACCTTATTTTTGTTTTTTACTTCCTTATTTATTTCTGAAACAAGATCGTCAATCTGCCCTTCCACCGGATGAACCTCTACCTTCGGGTCCAAAAGCCCGGTGGGACGGATAATCTGCTCCGCCCGCAGCATTTCATGATTCCCCTCATATTCGCCCGGTGTAGCAGAAACAAACATGACCTGATCCAGTTTGGACTCAAACTCGTCAAAGCTCAGCGGACGGTTATCCTTTGCTGACGGCAGACGGAAGCCATAATCCACCAGCGTTTGCTTACGGCTCTGATCACCGGCATACATCCCCCCCACCTGAGGTATGGTTTTATGTGATTCATCAATAATAAGAAGAAACTCGTCTCCAAAATAATCCATCAGTGTATATGGCGGCTCTCCCGGTTTCAGTCCTGCCAGATGGCGGGAATAATTCTCGATTCCGGAACAGAACCCTGTTTCCTTCATCATCTCAATGTCAAAATTTGTTCGCTCGGCAATACGCTGAGCCTCCAGAAGTTTATCCTCACTTTTAAAGTATGCAACCTGCTCCTGCATTTCTTTTTCAATGGCCTGCGTTGCCCTTAATATCTGCTCCATAGGCACAACATAGTGAGATGCAGGAAAGATTCCGATATGAGATAGCTGGCATTTAATTTCACCAGTCAGTATGTCAATCTCCGTGATTCTGTCAATCTCATCACCAAAAAACTCCACTCGCACGGCACAGTCCGTATAGTTGGCAGGAAAAATCTCCAGCACATCTCCTCTCACCCGGAACGTACCCCGCTTGAAATCCATTTCATTTCTGGTGTACTGAATATCGATAAGCTGTCGGATCACCACATCTCGATCCTTTATCATCCCCGGACGAAGAGAAATCATCATGTCCTGAAAATCCTTGGGAGAACCCAGTCCATAAATACATGAAACAGAAGATACGATAATAACGTCTTTTCGCTCGGACAGTGCCGCCGTCGCAGAAAGACGAAGCTTGTCAATTTCCTCATTAATGGCAGAGTCTTTTGCAATATATGTGTCCGTGGAAGGCACGTAGGCCTCAGGCTGATAATAATCATAGTAGGACACAAAATACTCCACTGCATTGTTGGGAAAGAATTCCTTGAATTCTCCGTAGAGCTGCGCTGCCAGGGTTTTATTATGTGCCAATATTAATGTAGGCTTGTTCAAAGCCTGGATGACATTCGCCATGGTGAATGTCTTACCGGAACCGGTGACACCAAGTAAGGTTTCACACTGGTTTCCTTCTTTAAATCCCTCCACCAGTTTGGCG
>JAXFBD010000147.1:0-2399 GCA_034118545.1 Blautia sp. | reverse complement strand
AGATAGCGGAAAGTCTTGAACTTTCGCTGGAGACAGTGAGAGAGATTTTGTCGGAAATAAAGTCGCCTGATTAATGAAATCATTTTATTATACAGTCGTATTCTGGTGAGAGAGGACCAAAGAGCCCGTGCAACGGAGCTCGTTTGGTCCTTTTTTCAATTCTTTGCTGAATAATAACCAAAAACGAATCTTCAGCGTTGGGTGTTGGATATACTGGCAAAGACTTCTTCGAAAAGATCCAAAAACAGGTGCAACAACGGATAATTTGGAGCTATAAGAAGAGATTCACAGGAAAAGATCCAAATATTGTGAGTAACATCGGATTTCTGGACCTATGAACAGTAAACTACTGAAAAGAGATCCAAAGAGCCGGCTCAACCGCATATAAAAAGATTCCAAACCTCCAATACATCTCAAAATAAGTCGAAAATCATCAAAATTCACTCGAAAATCCCCTCTGAAATGTAGTTATGTCAACGGGTTGTCCCATTTTTGATACATTAAATTACAGATATATTTCATTTAGAATGCCGGATTTTACATGAAATTTCCTTGAATTTTACTTTTTGACAAAAAATGTCATAGATAATTACATATTTGTCATAGGAAATGACGTAGAATATTAGGCGAATCGCTTGACATAAGACAAAAATGCCATTACACTTGATAAAAATGACGTGTAGTTAAAATGTGACACGAAGCTAGTTGACAAACCAGAGATTATGCGTATACTTATAAATTGTCAGTGCAGATTGTTCTTACAGCGCTTACAGCGGTGCGCCCTGAGAAGGATGCCCGTAGGCTTACAAGAGCCGAAGTAAAAGCGGCCCGCCCTCAAAGCCAAGTTAAGCCCGCCGTTTTCAAGCGGCCCGCCGGCATACAGAACAAATGAGCACAGACTCTGGTTGCTGGGATTTGGAATTGAAAAAGAAATATATTTAAGGAAGTAAAATGATAGATTTTCACACACATCTTTTGCCGGGGATTGATGACGGAAGTCAGTGCCTGGCAGATACAATTGAAATGGCTACAGAAGAAAGGCGCCAGGGGACGTGCCACATTATCGCTACGCCCCATTTTTACGCAAGCAGAAATTCTCTTGACGCTTTTCTTGCAAAACGTAACGCAAGTTACGATAAAACTGTGGCCGGATTATCAGACAGGCCTCAGTATCCTACTATAACTATGGGTGCGGAGGTTTATTATTTTGCAAAAATGGGAAAAGCGGAAATGCTGCCCCGTCTTTGTATCGGCAATACTTCCTGCCTTTTGCTGGAAATGCCCTTTTGTCAGTGGACGCAGGAAATGGCGGACGACATCCGGACGATCATCAGCAAACGGAAAATCACAGTAATTCTGGCTCATCTTGAGCGATACATTAAATTTCAGAAAAACAAAGAGCCATGGGAGGAGATCCTTTCTCTTCCTGTGGTCATACAGTTAAACGGAGAAGCCTTTCTGGACTGGAGAAGACGGCGCTTTGCGCTGAAAATGGTGGAATCCGGGCGAGACATCCTGCTTGGAAGCGACTGCCATAATATGACTGACAGAAAGCCCAACCTGATGGAGGCGCGGGCATACATTCAGAAAAAGCTGGGCGAAGCCCCTCTTAACCGGATCGATGCTCTGGGCGAGGCCATACTCCGCAGAGAAAGAGAGTTATGAGAGAACATCACAATAACCCGGACAAAAAGAAAGCGATCCTTACCGGAATCCTGTTCCTTGCGGTTGTAGCTGTAGTTGCGGTGGGAGCCTGGGCTCTGGAAAAAAAGCTTTTTCCGGCACTTTCCGGAGAGGAAGAGGAGCGGCAGCTTTCCACCAGGCAGGTTCTGAAGCTGGGAGGAAAGAAATACATCACCGGCCACGGCCAGTTTGAGACCTTTTTATTTATGGGAACAGATCTGAGCGGCAATCCTGAAGACGAAGGAGAAGACTATCAGGGCCGTATGGCAGATTATCTGGCCTTATTTATTATAAACAGAAAAGAAGAAACATGCTCGGTGCTTCAGCTGAACCGTGACACCATTACGGATATCACACTCCTTCAGGCGGACGGCAGCGGAAACGCCAGCGCAGATATACAGCTTTGTACAGCTCACTGGTATGGAGGCAATCCTCAGATGAGCTGTGAAAATACAGCAGATGCCGTATCCCGCATGCTGGGAGGGCTTAAGATCGACGGTTATTATGAACTGCCTATGGATGCCATTGCAGATCTCAATGATGTGGTGGGCGGAATAACACTGGAGATCAAAGGGGATTTCACAGTGGTGGATCCGGCCATGGAAGAGGGCAAAACCCTCACACTTAGCGGTGAACAGGCCTTTCATTATGTACACGACCGCCAGAATGTGGGCGACGGAGAGAACCTTTTTCGTCTGGAACGGCAGAAACAGTAT
>JAXFBD010000146.1:0-25436 GCA_034118545.1 Blautia sp. | reverse complement strand
CAACATTTATATTTCTGGATATTTCATATGTGTAATCACGATTTTCTTCCAGGGTGACACCACCATAAACAGCAGTTACATTTACAGACTGGATATTGCCGTTGAATACAGTTTCGGTTTTAGATAAGGAAATATCAGCATTTGAAATATCTAAATAATCTCCCCATTCACAGATAAAACCATATGCATCTGCATCCTCTGATGTATAATCTTTATAATGCCAGAATGTTGGTGCAGTAGTAGGCGTCTGACTTATACTTGTGATTTTTTTACAATATCTTAATGCATAGTAACGGAATTCATTATATTCAGAAGAATAATATCCTCCATTTCCATCATTGCCATCAGTATAATAAGAATACTCTCCATTTGACCATGCAAGCTGAGTTTTTACCGGCGCTCCGGTATTACTCTGAACCCAATACCAATCTGAAGGATCTGATTTTGACTTGACAAGGTCTATCAGGAAGCTTCTCTCTGAATTTGACGTAAATGTAGCCAGATAACCCCCCATGGACTCACAGTATGCAGAGGCCGCAGATGGTGTCATTGGAGTGTCATATACTTTATAAAAATGGCCACACCAAAACTCTGCATCCGCTGCTGCCTGAGCATCATTAAATGGATTTTCTTCAATTTCCGGGATAATATCAATATCCGAATCAGTATTTTCATCAACTACCTCTCCATCCAGCCAGATACCATCCTCTTCTTCAAAAGGAATCACATCATCTGAAATGTTTTCAGTATCTCCGAAAATAATTTCTGTATTTTCCTCTGAAATTCCTAAGTCCTCTTCCACCGGAATTTCTTCAGAAAATTCATCTTCCGTATATGTTTCATCTGAATCGCCATCTTCAAATACAGATATCTGATCTGGCTCCATGGATTCAGTGGCATTTACCTGTATACAAAAAGTAGATACAAACAAAACTGTGCTTATAAACACAGATAATACTCTTTTTTTCATTTTCTCCCTCCCCATATTAAACTATCAGAAAACCGCAATTTACATAATGTTATATTATGTAAATATCAGCCGGGCTGCTTTACAAAATTCAGAGGATTTTCCCGTACACCATTCACAATCACTCCAAAATGAAGATGTGGTCCTGTAGAATTTCCTGTGGAACCTACATAACCAATACGCTGTCCTTTTGTAACCTTATCTCCCACCTTCAGAGATGTCACAAATTTGTTCTGATGCATATATTCTGTCTCAAAGCCGTTGCCGTGATCTATAATCGTATAATTTCCTGCGCCGCCGCTCTGCGCAGTTGGAATCATTGCCTTGATAACACCGTCTGCAGCAGCATAGATTGGCGTATTCATATTTGCAGAAATGTCGATTCCCCTGTGATTTGTGGATCCGATGCCTCCGGGTGATTCTCTTGTGCCAAAATAGCTGGAAATATAATTCCAGCTGGAATGCAGAGGCCATCTAAAGCTTGGACTCACCATACCGGAAATCAGCGCACCATCTTCTCCCACAAAATGCGTTGAGTCAACCCAGGTATCTCTCGCCATGATTCCTGTGCTCGGGCTGAAATAATATTTCTTACCGCTTATGGTCAGCCAGCCGCTGGATCGGGCACCGCTTTTCAGATTCATATAGTATTTGTTATTTTCATAAGTCAGCCAGCCTACCGCAAGAGCACCGTCTGACTGGGCATAAAAATAACGGCCGTTTCTGGTAAACCATCTTCCTCTGTACAGTTTTCCGTTGCTCATGAAGAAATAAAGCTTACCATTCTTTTTCAGGCGGCAGTTTTCATATCTACTTCCGTTTTTAGTGTTAAAGTAATATTTTGCACCGTTGATAGTTTTCCATCCCGTCGCCATGCGGCAGGTAGATGGGTCGAAATACCGTACCTTAGAATTAACCGTCTGGAATCCTGTACATAGTCTTCCATTGGCTGCAGCCAGATAATAATATCCGTTTTTATCCTTATAAAACGAACTGCGATATAGCACCCCGGTAACAGGATGAAAGGCATACCAATACCCTTTTATCTTAGCTATGCCTGTCTTTCGTGCTCCTGTACTGTCTACATAATAGGTTCTGTTATTGGTTGTAATGAAACGGTTTACAGCAGTCAGGCCTTTTTTTCCGAAATAATAGTACTTATTCCCAAGCTTGTGCCATCCGCTTCTGATTATTCCATCACTCCAGAAGTAATACCGCTTTCCGGAGGATGTGATCATCCAGCCGGTTCTCATATATCCTGCGGTCATATCGAAATAATACGTTTTTCCTTTCAGCGTCTGCCATCCTGTCAGCATTTTCCCTTTTGCTGTGAAACAGTATTTTTTTCCGCCAATTGTACGTATTCCCGCCTTTGCCGCACCGTCCTTGCCGAAATAATAACGGTTTCCGCTTTTTGTGGTCAGCCACCCGGTAACCTTTTTTCCATATTTGTTATAAAAATACCAGTATCCGTTTATTTTAACAAAACCTGTTCTTTTAATAGAAATGGTATTTTCAGCTGCCTGGACTTTTACAGGCAGTGTACCGGCAGCAACACCTCCCAGCATAATAATAAGTGCCAGAAACAACGCATGTTTCAAAAAACCGTTTTTGTTTATCATAAGCCTTCTCCTTCCGACAGGACCTCAGTATTGTTACAGATATTACAGGATTTTTTCGTCAAGAATGATGGTAAAGGGACCATCATTCTCCAGCGAAACCTTCATATCTGCTCCAAAGATTCCATGCTCAACAACGGGTACTGTTTTCTTTGCTTCATTGATCATATATTCATATAGTTCATTGGCTTTATCCGGTGAACCTGCTTCAATAAAACTTGGGCGATTTCCCTTTTTGCAATTTGCATATAGAGTAAACTGTGAAATCAGCAAAAGCTCTCCCTGAACATCTGCAAGTGAAAGATTTGTTTTTCCCTGGGCGTCCTGAAAAATTCTCAATCCCAGCAATTTTTTCAAAAATTTATCTGCAATGACTGTGGTATCCTCCTGCCCCACTCCCACAAAGACAAGAAAGCCTTTTCCGATTTTTCCCACTGTTTCTCCGTCCACAGCCACAGAGGCGTGATTTACACGCTGGACAATTAATTTCATTGTTTTTTACTCCTTCAGATTTTCTTTATTATGCTCTTTTCTCCATTTTGTCCGTACTTTCCGGTAGGAAGCGCCTGCCTTTCCAAGCAATTGAAGAGCTTTTTTCTCAAGCATTATCAACAGTTTCCAGAAAAAGCTTTCTGATTTTTCTTTTCTTTCCTTTCTTTTTTTTGCCTCAGGTGCCGGCATGGGGAGTACTTCTCCTGTGCTTTCGTCCAGACAGTCTATGTCACAATATTCTTCCAGCTCGTCCGGCAGTTTTTTCTCGTCAAGAGATCTTCCAATCAACTTCCAGAGAGCAGCATAAAGAACTGCACAGACAGGAACTCCTACGATCATTCCCGGTATTCCGAACAGTCCGCCGCCTATGAGGATCGCGACAATAACCATAAAACTGGAAAGTCCGGTGGATTCTCCAAGGATTTTTGGCCCCAGAATATTTCCGTCAAACTGCTGAAGGATAAGAATAAAAATAATGAAATACAGGCCTTTCATGGGATTCACAAGTAAAATCAGCAGACAGCTGGGAATAGCTCCGATATATGGTCCAAAGAATGGAATGATATTGGTAACACCCACGATCACACTGACAAGAATTGCATAAGGCATATCCAACAGGGTGGTTCCTATATAGCATAAAACTCCGATAATTGCTGAATCCAGAATCTTACCGCTGATAAAACCGCCAAACGCCTGGTGGGTAAAACGCATGGAATGAATGATATTTGATGCCCATTTATTAGGTAAAACAGCGTATATAACCATTTTGCTTTTTCCGATAAAAATTTCCTTATCTGCCATAACATAAATAGAAATGATGCCGCCAATCAGGAAGTTTTTCAGAAAGATAAGGATATCAAAAACACCCATTGAAACATTTTTGAGCATCTCCTGCATCTGAGGAAGAATCTTGTTTGTCAGATACTCCTGTGCCTCAGCGGAGTACTTATTGAGCATATCAATGGTGCCTTCATTCAGATCCCAGCCTCTTTCCACAAAGGAATTAAGCCATTTCTCAATTACTTTTACGTAATAGGGAAAGCTGTAAATAATGTTCATAATGCTTCGAATCAGCTGAGGAAGGATCATCATTACCAGTGTGTAAATGATCACAAGCAAAAGAACAAGTGCGGAAAGTACACATGCCCAGCGGGTAATGCGTTTTCCTCTTTTTTTCAGCTCTATATTTTTCTTTTTCAAAATGCTGTAAATTACCCTGTTTTCCAGGAAATCAACTACAGGATTCAACACATACGCTATAATCAGCCCGTATATGATCGGTGCAACAATGTGCAAAAAAGCTGTAATTCCTGCAATAAGGCTTTTCATATGGAAAATGCCGTAATAAAACAGCATACTGGCGGCGATCACTCCGAATGCCGTGATGCCTAATTGAAAATATTTGTTGTCCCAACGAAATTTCATACTAGCCTCCAATTATCAGTCTTTGTTCATTATAGACAATTTCATGTATAAATGATTGCCCCATGATATAATACTATAACATATCTTCACAAAAAAGTCTCAGATATTAAACATTTTTTTCATTTTCTTGCAGAATATGGCGAATAAAGCTATAATGATTTCATAAAAATCCTGCCATACTGGCAGCTATAAGAAAGGATTATTATGAAGTTACAGCAAGTACTGAGTATAACAAGAAAAGCAATAGACGACTTTCACATGATTGAAAGCGGAGATAAAATTGCCGTGGGAATTTCCGGCGGTAAAGACAGTCTTACCCTTCTTTATGCCCTGAAACATTTGTCCAGATTTTATCCTAACCCCTTTTCCCTGGAAGCCATCACAGTGGATCTTGGAATTGAAGGAGTTTCTATGGACCCATTACGACAACTCTGTGACGAACTTGATGTGCATTATACATCTGTTCCCACAGAAATATATGATATTATTTTTGAGAAGCGAAAGGAAACCAACCCCTGTTCTCTCTGCGCCAAAATGCGTAAAGGTGCCCTGAACACAATGGCAAAAGAACTGGGCTGTAATAAGGTTGCGTATGCTCATCACAAAGATGATGTTATAGAGACCATGCTCATGTCCCTGATTTATGAAGGGCGTTTTCATACCTTCTCTCCTGTCACATATTGGGACAGAACCGATATTACCCTTATCCGGCCTATGATTTATATGAACGAAATGGATGTGATCGGTTTTCAGCACAAATATGACCTCCCCGTTGTTCGTAACCGCTGCCCTGCCGACGGAAATACGAAACGGGAATATATTAAAAATCTCATACGTCAGTTGAATGAAGAAAATCCCGGGGTAAAAGAAAGAATGTTTGCTGCCGTTCTAAGCGGCAATCTGAAAGGCTGGGAGAAGGCTGTGACACAAAAACATATATAATGCCGGAGATGAAAATGAGGCTGATGCAAAATAAATTGCAGCAGCCTCTGTTATTTACGGTTTTCAGTTTCAGTGTTTCTATATGTAATTTTATCTGTGGTCTTGTCTAATTATAATGATACAACAACTTTATCCTGGAATGCTGCAGGTACATCTTCTTTGTCTTCAGACATGCTGATTACAAATTTAACATCAAATGCTTTACCTACTGATTCGAGCTGTTCCAATGTGCTGGTCGGATCTTTTCCTTCCAGTTTCGCTGTTGTTAAAAAGCTGTCCAGATAAATCTGTTCCAGGTCATGATCCTGGGAAATAATTCCACATACAAATCCTACGAATTCATCACCGTTTTTAATAGGAAATCCGGAAACATCAATTAAACGTACTTTATTATTAAGCTCATACATATGCTTTGTGCTCTTGTCTAAGTAAACTATGCTGCCATTAGCGTCTTTAATCGCGCTGTTCACTCTGTCTAACAGTACTTTTGTTTTGCCCTTGCCTTTCTTTCCTACAATCAGTTCAACCATCCTGTTTTCCTCCTTAGACACATATGATATTAATTTTAACCAAAAACCTTATTTAATATGTTTCAATTATAGTGCATAATATCAAATAATTCAATGCTTATTTCTTAAAAAATACAAGTTTTTTCTAAGCCTGATTAATATACTGCAAAAGGGAATTCATCTGTACGTAAAGCAAATCTTTTGTGGAAGCCCCCATAACAATAGAAACATAAGGCTTGCCAAAAGCATTCTGACTTAACAGCGCAAGACAGTTTCCCGCATCGCTGGTAGTTCCGGTCTTTCCTCCCAGAACTGTCACATCCTTTGGTGCTGTTGCTTCACCGGTGAGATAATGATCAGTTGCTTCCAGTGCTGTAGACATTTGTGATCCATCCGCCCGGGTATATGTGACCGTATAGGATGAAAGCTGAGTGATCTCTGTAAATTCCGGATATTTCAATGCCTCATTGAGCATCAGGTAAATATCATATGGCGTAGTATAGTGATTTTCATCCTGCAGACCATGGGGATTGGTAAAATGAGTGCCTGTACATCCCAGATTTGCTGCATAGCTGTTCATCATGTCCACAAAAGCGGATGTGGATCCGGCGATATATTCTGCAAGGGCAGCTGCGGCATCGTTACCTGAATATACAAGAAGGCAGTGCAGCAGCTGATCCACTGTAACTCTGTCTCCAGCCTGAAATCCACAGACCTGAGAACCTTCCTCAAGATTAAGATTTTCAGCCGTGATCGTAACAGTTTCATCCATATTTCCATATTTCATGGCAAGCATGGCTGTCATGATCTTTGTGATGCTTGCAGGATACACTTTATCAAATGCACTTTTTGAATAAAGCACCTTACGGTCATCCAGATTTAAAAGCAGTGCCTCCTGTCCCTCTTCCAGAGAAACAGAATCCAGTGTAAGAACATCGCCCTCTACAATACAGAGCTTTTCTGCAAAGGTTTCTGCCTTTAAATTTTTCTGTTTGGTAAGGGTACCTTCAAATAATTCTTCTGCAGAATACTGCCGGGCAACACCGGAAAAGGCTCCGCCTTTCAGCGTATAGATCATAAATGCTGCTCCTCCGGCAATCAACACAAGGAAAAGCAGAAGAAAAACCGTGGTGATTATTCTTTTTCTGCGCTGACGCTGACGTCTTCTGCGAACACTTTTGTTTGTCATTATAAGTACTCCTCTTTATTGTAAATCTCTTTCTTCTGAATCTCCTTGTTGTATGCACTGCTCTGGAGTCCCACATTCAGCACCATCCCCATACCGATATAGAGACTGACAAGAGAGGTAAGACCGTAGCTGACAAAAGGAAGGGGGGTTCCTGTATTTGGTCCGATTCCCGTAGCAACGCAAATGTTCAGAAAGCTTTGCAGTGATACAATACTTCCCATGCCGCAGCATACAATTTTTCCTGACAGATCCTTTGCCCGGAAACTTGTCCGGACACATTCCGCCGAAATCAGCAAAAGCAGGATGACAATCAGGGAACACCCGAGAAATCCATACCCCTCTCCTGCTACAGCAAAAATAAAGTCCGTCTGATTCTCTGATACGAAATTACCATCGTTGACAGATGATACATCATCATCTCCGTTTAGCTTCTTACCAATCAGTTCACCGGAGGCAATGGCTGTTTTGGAGTTATTCTGCTGTTCCACGTCATCTGTATACTCTTCATTCTCCGGATACAGAAAGGACATAATACGGTCTCTCTGATAATCCTTGATCAGCTTCTGATCTGGCTGTACCACAATAGAAAGAAAAATAATAATCAGTGGAATGGTAATAAGTATGATACCTCCGATAATCTTGTAGCTTAAACCTGCAATGTAAATAAGGATACAGAACAGTGCAATGATCGTTATAGTGTTTTTCATATCCGGCTGAAGATAGATCAGCATCAGAGGGATTGCAAGCAGGATCACGGATTTCATGATTGTCCGGAAAGTATTCAGCGTTTCCTCATGATCCATAAAGAACTTGGCAAAAAATATGATTATTATAATTTTGGAAAGCTCTGTGGGCTGGAATCGCACAAAACCCAGATCAATCCAGCGGGCAGCACCGTTGGCACTGTCGCCAAAAAGTCGGACTGCCAGCAGCATGACAATATTAAACCCATACATAATCCACTGGAAATTCATCAGCCAGGAATAATCCATCAGTGAAAGGATCACCATGAGCACCAGGCCCATGATCACACCTGCAAGCTGACGGGTTCTCAGAGATTCTTTGGCTGTTCCCACCAGCAGGATGCCGATGCCGCTGATTGAAAGCAGCAAAAAAACCAGTCTGAAATTATAAAAACGCAGTTTGTATTGTTTTATCATCTATCGTTCCTTCTTTTTGAGGACCGGAATGGTCGCATACAAAACAGGCGGTTCCTGAGATATCTGCAGCACGACCTGATCCTCTTCAATGGTAATGTATTTCTTTATGCTTCTGATCATATCTTTCCTGAGCATTTTCATCATTTGAGGAGAACAATCCAGACGTTCTGAAATAAGCAGAAGCTTCATACGGTCCCGGGCATATCCGGCAGAACGCCTTTTTTCGCGAAAAATGGATTTCATATAAGGCATCCTCCTTATTTTCTATTTTCTGAAAATACTTCCAATACGCTGGAACACACCTTTTTTGGGCTTAATTGCCGCAAAAGGAATTTCCTCTCCCATCAGACGGCGGCATATATTCTGATACTCTTCCTCAGCCTGAGAGTTTTTGCCTGAAAGAGGCTCTCCCTGGTTGGTGGCAATCACGATCTGTTCATCATCCATAATCGTACCGATCAGATCAACTGCAAGTATCTCGATCACATCGTCCACCGACATCATATCACCCCGGGAAATCATATCCGGACGCAGACGGTTAATGATAAGATAAATGTCTCTCAGGTCATTTGCCTCCAAAAGGCCAATGATTCTGTCTGCATCACGGATAGCTGATACTTCCGGTGTTGTTACCACAAGGGCTTTATCCGCCCCTGCGATGGCATTTTTAAATCCCTGCTCGATACCTGCCGGACAATCAAGCAGAATATAGTCGAATTCTTCTTTTAAATCTTCTGTAAGCTTAATCATCTGCTCCGGAGAGACAGCGGTTTTATCCTTTGTCTGGGCAGAGGGAAGCAAAAACAGATTGGGATGTCGTTTATCCTTGATCAGTGCCTGACGAAGGCGGCAGCTGCCGTTGATCACATCCACAAGATTATATACGATTCTGTTTTCCAGTCCAAGTACAACATCCAGATTGCGCAGTCCGATATCCGTATCCACTACCACGACTTTTTTCCCCATCATGGCCAGACCGGTACCAATGTTGGCTGTTGTTGTTGTTTTTCCCACTCCGCCTTTGCCGGACGTAATGACAATGGCTTCACTCATGCTTAATAATCCTCCTGAAAAAATCTTCCATAACTCTGGTATTCTCCAATGGTAGCTTAATCATTTGAGGAATTGCTGGTGTCACTGGATGCAACTCCTGTAAGAATGGTATCTTCATCTGCCAATTCAAAGATGTATTTTAAAATATCATTGGCTGCAAGACAGGCATTACCGGAGCTGTAGCCGTTTGCAATTCGTACGGCTATGGCGTACTGCGGCTCATCCACAGGTGTATATCCAATAAACAGACCATGGTTGGGGTGATAAATATCAACCTCAGCCGTACCTGTCTTACCTGCAAGAGTAATTCCCAGACCATTGAACTGGGAATGGGTCTGTACCACACGGTACATACCATCATGGATATCCTCCCAGACATTATCCGGAACAGACATGGTATTTTCTATTTCCGGTTCGTATTCCTCCAGAACTTCTCCTGTGGAGCTGGTTACTTTATCCAGAAGGGTCAGCTTATAAACAGTGCCGGAATTTGCCAGTGTTCCTGCGTAACGTGCCAGCTGACTGGTGGTATATAAATGAGTACCCTGGCCAATATAGGATGGAACCGCCAGGCTGTTTGAAACCTGGGGTGATGCCTCTGAAATTTCAATTCCCGTATTGCGGTCAAGTCCGATCATAGACGCATACTGCTGCAAAACAGAAAGACTCTGGGATTCGGAAAATTCATTTTCGCTGTTTTTTCCAAGCTGGAAACCGATCATATTGAAGAAATAGTTACAGGACTGTTCAATAGCCGAACGCACATCCAGTGCTCCGTGTCCGTTTTTGTTCCAGCAGTAAATCGTAGGCTGTACATAATCAAAAGCACCGGTACATTCAAAATATGTGTTGTCATCCACCACATTTTCCAGCATTCCGGCAATAGCCGACAGTGGTTTAAAGGTGGAGCCGGGTGCCGTCTTCTGCTGTGTCGCTTTATTAAAGAAAGGACTTGACTGATCCAGAGAAAGCTTTGCATAGTAGTCCGTATCCATATTGTTGGCAAGACGGTTATTATCATAGCCCGGATAAGATACGCATGCAAGTACCTCCCCTGTGTTAACATCCGTGATAACCGCTGAAGCAGAGCATGGCATAAGAGCCAGCTGTGCCGGTTCTATTTCAAGGCTCCAGATTTTGCTGATCATAAAATCATAGGCGCTGACAGAGCCTGAAACCAGGGACGCGTAAGTATCATCCTCCTTGGAAAGAACACCCTGTTCATATAAAACAAGACACAATTCCTCTCCGGAAACAGTTCCTTCCTGAAGCATATACTTATACAATATTTTGGAAAAGCCTGTATCGGTTTTCAGATAATCCACGATATAATCAGTGAGCGACTGATAAACCTCTGCAGAATCCAGATATTCTCCTTCCGGTGATATTTTAGAAATATCTATCCAGTTCTGGCTGGAAGCATAAGTAAGGTATTCCTTCAGGCTGATACTCTCCTCGTTGGCCCATTGCTTATAAACCTCGTCGGATGTATCCACTGCATCTTTTGAGATGATCGAAAGCTTATCTCTGAGCAGATCATCGCAGATATAGGAAAGATATTCCTGAACCTGTTCATCTTCTTTAGAGTAGGCAGGCGGATTATCCCCGGTAAGCCTGCTGGATATTGTATCAAAAACATTCTGCTGCTTTTGCTGAAATTTGACATACAGATTTTTTTCTGTCTCAGATGCGTCTTCCTCATCAAATTTTGTAATGTCGATCACACTGTTCTGTACAAGTGCATTGTATACATCGTAAATTGGAATCATGATCTGGCTGGCATCTACAATGGTTTCGTAGTCAAAGGTCTTTCCTGCCTGAATTTTGGAAATAAGAATACCGGCAACCCTCTGTTTCAGTATCTGGTAAATTCCCTCCTGCCATTTGGCATCAATGGTAAGATATACGTCATCACCGGCAATGGGATCTTCCTTCGTATCCTCATCAATTTTCAGTACTTTTCCCAGATTATCAACGGACACTGTCTCAGAACCATCCGTACCCTGAAGTGTCAGCTCCATATACTGTTCCATTCCTGCCTTACCGATAATGGCATTGTTGCTGTAATCAGGATTTTTCTTCCTTAGATCTTCCAGCTCCTCGGCAGAAGCTTTTCCTGTATAACCAAGAATAGGTCCCATACTGGGGTCGTCGTAATATTTACGGATAGAATCCTCCACCACATCGATTCCCTGCAGTTCATTCTGATTTTCCATAATGGCTGCCACTGAAGCCTCACTGACATTGGTTGCAATGGTGACAGACATATATTTTTTAAAACTGTTTGTATTTAATTCATATCGAATAATGGCGATATCCAGTATTTCCTGTGCAGAAAGCTGCTGAGGAAGTCCGTGGGATTCCAGCTCTTCTGACGTATATGCAGCATCACCCTCCAGAACAATGGAAAAGCCCTTGCTGCCTTTCAGATGATTTATCATATCATCTGCCGTAGCGCTGCTCTCTTCTTCTGTCAGGTCGTCGATCAGAGGATGACCGTACACATCGGCCTTAAATCTGCTGAGTGTAAAGCCCTCGTCCACATCAAAAGCATACTGGCCGTTTTCGTCCACAACAATATGAAAATTATGGGAAATAGTTTCCCCGTTTTTCTCCAGAATTTTAATAACCCGGTAAGCAACTCCGTTAAGAGTAAGGTTTTTCTCACGTGTACTTGTATAGCTTCCGTTATCCTCAAAGGTAACCGAATAGGAAAGCTCATTTGACGCAAGAACCACACCGTTGCGGTCATAAATATTTCCTCTGGTGCTTTTGATCACCCGGGTTTTTGTAGTACGCGTCTGAAATTTGTTAATATAATCCTGTCCCTGAATGATCTGCAGATCAAAAAGCTCACGGATCAAAATGGAAGAAAGAAAAACAAAAACCAGCAGAAGTACTGTGGTTCGTTTCAGACGTATTTTTTTTATTGTATTTTTTATTTTAGTACCCAAACAGACTCACTTTCTTTCTTTTTTGCACTCATAAGCCGATAGTTAATGTAATAAAAAATCCGGTAAACAATCATTGTGAGAAATGTTGTATAAAAAATTTCCGGTAAAATGATCCTGTAAAGATAAACTCCCAGACCCAGTCGTCCCCGAAGAAGAAACTGCAATCCGTAAAATGCCAGATTATACAGCAGATCACATCCTGCAGTCAGAACCATGGGAACCTTTATGTTGTCATCATAGTATATCCTGCAGGCATAGCCGCTGATAAATCCCACATACAGATACAGCAGGGCATAAACTCCCAGAACAGATCCATAAAAAAGATCTGTCAGAAGCCCGCAGAAAAAACCTGTCCACATTCCGCTTTTTCTTCCGCGCATAAGTCCCATGGACACACAGAGAATCAGCATCAGATTAGGCTTAATGGAACCAATGGATATTTTATCAAGGACCGTGCACTGCAGAAGGAAACAGACAATGATGGTAAAGAGCAAAACAAGCTTACTTTTCATTCCTGTCCCTCCTCTTCACTGCTTTGTGCTTCTGAATTCTCTGATACAGTATTTCCTGCATCAAACATATCCGCTTTATTTACAGTGATGACAAAAACCTCACGTATATGCTGAAAATCCACAGGAGTCACAATTGTCCCTGTTTTTGTCAGGTTATTGGTATCCTGTTCCACTTCATTCACATAACCGATAAAAAGACCTTCCACATATTTTTCACTGATATTGGAGGTTACAATACGCTCTCCTACCGTAACCTTTCCTTCCTGATCGTAAAGCTGTTCAAAACGAAGCTTTCCTTCATCGATCAGCTCCAGATCTCCTTTAACCACGCAGGTATCAGAAGTACTTACCGCCATGCCACTTACATTACTGCTGTCGTCGATAATAGAACGCACGGTAGCCCAGCTGGAGCCAACCTCCGTAACAATTCCCACCAGTCCCTTTCCGGCAATTACATTATTGTCCACCCGTATGCCGTCGTTGCTGCCGCGGTTGATCATAAAGGTATCATACCAGTTGCCCGGATCCTTGGAGATTACAGAAGCAGCCACCTTGGGATAATCAGAATATTCTTCATCCAGATTATACATTTCCTGCAGACGTGTCAGCTCTGTCTGATCCTGTAAAAGCTTGTTATTCTGCTCTGTCAGCGTCTCTATCTGTAATTTAAGCTGCTCGTTCTCCTGAAGTATTTCTTCTTTTTCTCTGAGCCCGTTTCGGAACTCAGTAAGCGATGCCCCTATCCGGGAAATGCTCTTTTCAAACGGAACAACAATAAAACCGGCAATACTCTGCAGCGGCTCCACCGTTACACCGGAAGCAAAGGTGGTAACGATTCCGCTTACACAAAACAGTGTCATGATCACCAGGAGATGTTTACTTTTCAGATGAATTCGGATATGAATCCGTTTTTTCAGGTTTTTCATGAATACACCCCTAAAAAGCTTTTTCTTTTTTATGGTAAAACAAATCTGCTACAGCTTTCTCTCTCTGATGGGCTGTGCCCATTTTCGCAGCTCTCTGTTCCGGATGATTTTCTCCAGTCCGCAGACAGCAGACATTTCATACAGTTCAGAAAGATTAAATGTGTAGCCGGTATAGCTTGCCAGATACTTGTCAATATACGGCAGGCGTGTACTTCCACCCGTCAGATAAATTCCCTCTTTTGCAATATGATAGGCAATCTGAGGAGGTGTACGCTCCAGAAAAGTTTTCATTTCTGCTGCTATCTCATTGACACAATTCATAATGCCGGCATTTACAACGTAGGAAGAAATAACTTCCTCTCTGGGAAGTCCCGAAACACTGTCGATCCCCACCACTTTACGTGCTTCCTTACGCTGATCATTCAGTCTTCCCATGACCAGCTTCAGTCGCTTGCCCGTACGTGTACCGATCTGAAGATTATATCGTTTACGGATCTCACTGCAGATGGATTCATTCATCTGCCGGCCTCCAATGGGAATTTTACGGCTGATAATGATTTTTCCGTCGGTAATAATGGAAAACTCCGTGCTCTGTGCCCCGATATTAACCACCATGCTGCCCACGTTTTTTTCCAGAGAAACACCCATGGCAAGGGCATCCGCTATGGGAGACTCTACCATATAGACTCTGTTTTTGCGAAGCCAGTGACCGTTAACCACATTATAGTAAGCACGTTTTTCTATTGCAGTCATATCCAGAGGAACAGAAAAAAACATAACAGAACCGATTCCTCTTATTCTCTCAATTCTCTGCATCATACTGTAAAGTACAATTTCCTGCAGTTCAAGATTGGCAATCATGCCAAAAGCCATCGGCGAACTGACGGAAATGTCTGCCGGCTCTTTCTCAAACATTTCATATGCCTCGTTGCCCACGGCGATGATTCTGCGTCCCTTTGACGCAATCATATTCTTCTCAATGTAGCTTTTATTATTAAAAGATGAATAGACCTTGACAGAACTGCTTCCAAGATCTATTCCATATGTTTTCTCAAACAGCATATATCTGTCCCTTCATCCAGAATGCTCTGCCAGCAGCCCCTCTTCCCGAAAACTTACAAATCTCTGGTCTCCGATAATAATATGATCCAGCAGATGAATTCCCAGCATCTCCCCCGACTCCTGTATCCTAAGTGTAACCTCCTGATCACAGGGACTGGGTGTGGGATCGCCGCTTGGATGATTATGTACCAGTATCAGAGCAACCGCGTGCTTTTTTAAGGCTTCCACATAAACCTCACGGGGTGTGATCAGAGTGGCATTAACAGTGCCTCTGCTTAACAGCCTGTCACCCAGAAAATGATTTCTGCCGTCCAGGAACATTACATACAACAGTTCCTGTTCTTCATGGCGAAGCTGTTCCATATAATACCTTGCAATGCTCTGCGGATTCTGAAAAGAAAGCTGAGGTCTTGCCGCAGCACAGGCCATCCGTTTGGAAAGCTCCCCTATACACTTCAGCTGGATCGCCTTGACCTTTCCAATACCTTTTATTTTCATAAAATCCTCCACTGACATGTGAAGCAGTCCAAGAAGCCCCGGATATGCAGATTTTTCCGTCATTTCCAGAATATTATTTCCCAGTTCCAGCGAACTGCAGCCTTCGGTGCCGCATCGGAGGATCACAGCAAGTAATTCGCTGTCTGTCAGTGTCTCTGCACCCTGATGAATGCATTTTTCGTAAGGGCGCAATGCTTTTGGTAGATCTTTCATAGATTTTTTCATAATTAAAAATCTGGCTTGGAAATTGCATCAATATTTTAGCATAAAAAGAGAGAGATGTACACTCTCTCCTAAAAGTTTTTATATTTTTTAGAAATTGCTTCTGCTATCTTTATTCCATCCATGGCTGCAGAAGTGATGCCTCCGGCATATCCGGCGCCCTCTCCGCAGGGATAAATACCGCCTATACTGCCCTCAAGCATATCTTTATCCCGAACGATTCTGACAGGCGAAGAAGTCCTGCTCTCCACGCCGCTGATCAGTGCATCTTTCCGGTCAAAGCCCGGCATTTTTCTGCCGAAGGCATAAATGCCTTCTTCAATGGAATCTCCGATGTATACAGGAAGCATATCCCGCACATTCGCCAGCTGGAAGGCTCCTTTGATACAGGGCAGAACCTCGCCGAACCCGGTGCTTTCCCGATGGGCACAGAAATCACCAAACAACTGGACGGGAACCTTTCCCTGACAAAGCTTCCATGCCTCATGCTCAAGCTGCCTTTGAAATGCAACGCCTCCCAGCGGTCCTTCTTCAGGAAAATCCTCCGGTGTGACTGTGACGATCAACGCACTGTTGGCATTGCGGCTGTCTCTGGCCTGATAGCTCATACCATTTACTGCCAGTCTTTCATCTTCAGAAGACGCATTGACCACATAACCTCCGGGACACATACAAAAGGAATAAACACCTCTTTTATTAGTACACTGATGGGTCAGTTTATAGCTTGCCGCTCCCAGCTTCTCATTGGCTGCTTCCCCATAGAGATCCATGTTGATCATTTCCTGTGGATGCTCCACACGGACACCCACTGCAAAGGATTTTGGTTCCATATGGATGCCATGTCTGTTCAGCATCTCAAAGGTATCTCTGGCACTGTGCCCGATGGCCAGTACACAGACCTGCGCCGGCAAAAGTTCTTTCTCATTGATGCAGACAGCCTCCAGCCGGTTATTTTTTATGACAAAATCCGTAACCTTCGAGCAAAAACGGAATTCTCCTCCCATTTGCTCTGTCTGCCTGCGCATACACTGTACGATATCTATCAGCACGTCTGTACCAAGGTGAGGCTTTTGCTGGTAAAGAATCTCTTCCGGTGCGCCGCAATCCACAAATCTGGCAAGAACCTCATGGTTTCTCCCATAGGGATCTTTAACCAGGGTATTCAATTTGCCGTCTGAAAATGTGCCGGCTCCTCCTTCCCCGAACTGCACATTGGAATCAGGCTTTAAAACGCCATTACGCCAAAACTCCTCAACGGTAAGAAGACGTTTGTCCGCTTCCTCCCCCCGTTCCAGTACAATGGGCTTAAAACCTGCACGTGCCAGATACCAGGCGCAAAAAAGCCCTGCCGGTCCGCTTCCCACGATAACCGGGCGGCAATCCAGCTTCTCTGTCCCTCCTGCGGGAAAAACATAAGGCTTTTCGTTTGTTAACATAATATTATTATTGTGAACCTTGCGAATAATTTTTTCTTCTCCATCTATCTTTACATCTACTGTATAGACAAATTGCTTGTCATCCTTATGGCGGGCATCCAGTGACTGTTTACGGATTTCGTAAGTAAAAGGCAAATTCTGACATTTCAGCATTTTCCCGATTTTCTTTTTTAACTGGCCTTCTGTATGAGAAACAGGAAGCTTAAGCTGTGTGATCCGAATCATATCTGTCTCCTTCCATCTAAGGCAGCTGCAGCACTTTTTCCTGCAGCTGCGCCGCTTGACCATGCCCATTGCAGATTATAACCGCCGCACATTCCATCCACATCAACAAGTTCACCGCATAAATACAACGAAGGCAAAATCTGTGACTCCATGGTTTCCGGGCAGATTTCCCTCGTATCCACACCTCCGCTGCATATCTGGGCAAAAGAATAATCCATATATCCTGTTACTGTAAGTTCAAATTCCTTGACCGCCTTTATCAGATCTTTCTTTTTACACAAAAGTCGGACCAGCTTATCGGGGAACAATCCAGTCAGAAGCTCCCGTTCTGACTGGCAGCTGCGGTGATTCTCCCGTTTTTTCAGAAAATCCGCAAATTCCTGTTTATCCATTTCCGGAAAAAAATCCACCATAAGAGAAACCTTTTTTCCCGCATCCAGTGCTCTCACTGCATAGCGGCTTATCTGAAAGACCGGGATTCCGGAGATTCCGTAATCTGTAAGCTGAAGCTCTCCCCGCTCCCATGCCTGTGTTTTCTGATTCACAAGAAGAGTTACCTTTCCCTCCGTCCTTACTCCTGCACAGGGGGCAAAAACATTTCCTTTGCATTTCAGGGCAGTCAATGCAGGAAGCGGCTTGATAAGCGAATGTCCAAGGCTTTTGGCAAGTTCATATCCGCTGCCGTCGCTGCCGGAGATCTTTGATGCCATGGAACCATTGGCCAGGATCAGCGCGTGCGCATAATAAGTCCACCCGTCTGTAACTATTTTCCAGCAGGTACCGTCTTTTTGCCTTTTCTTAAAATGTACGATTTCTGTAACCTTCTCATTTGTCTTCAGACGAACGCCCCATCGGGCAGCTTCCATGGCCAGAAGCTCTGCCACGCTGGATGCCTGCATGCTTCTGGGATAATAACAGCCGTTTCGTTCCACAGGATAAACACCGATCTCTTCAAAAAAATCCAGTGTATCCTGAACAGAAAACTCTTTTTGGACTTTTTCAATAAACTTCCTGTCTCCGCCGCGATAAGCGTCTGCCGGAAGCATTCGGTTTGTAAAATTACATCTGCCGTTTCCGGTGGCACAGATTTTTTTTCCCGGCTTTTCATTTTGTTCCAGAAGGGTCACAGAAGCCCCGTTTCTTGCAGCCATAATGGCCGCCATCATGCCGGAAGCACCCGCTCCCACTATCAGAACTGTTTTTTCCCCCATTTTATGCTCCTATAATCGAACGATACCTTTGTCAACCAGCTTCTGAAGAGACATTAAAATGCCAAGCTTTGCATGCTCCCAGGTAAGTCCTCCCTGAAAATATACAGCATAAGGAGGCTTCATGGGGCCGTCTGCAGAAAGCTCTATGGATGATCCCTGTACAAAAGCTCCTGCAGCCATAATTACCTGGCTGTCGTAGCCCGGCATATCCCACGGTTCGGGATCCACGTAGCTGTCCACAGGTGCGGCTGCCTGAATTCCCTTGCAAAAAGCGATCAGACCTTCCGGGGAGCCAAGAGTTACCGCCTGAATGATATCCTGACGTGGCTCTGTGGAGTTGGGAATAACAGAAAATCCCAGACTTTCATAAACATTTGCAGCAAATACGGCACCTTTAAGTGCTCCCTTTGTTACCATAGGTGCAAGGAAAAATCCCTGATAAAAGGAACGGTTTACCCCAAGAGAAGCGCCCACTTCCAGACCCAGACCGGGACATGTCATACGGTAGGATGCATTTTCCACACATTCCTTCGTTCCGGCAATATAACCGCCTGTAGGTGCAAGGCCGCCGCCCGGATTTTTGATCAGAGAACCTACCATCATATCTGCTCCCACATCAGTGGGCTCGATCACATCCACAAATTCACCGTAACAATTGTCCACCATACAGATCACATCCGGTTTAATGCTTTTAACAAAAGCAATCAGTTCTCCGATCTGCTTAACAGAATAAGAAGGACGTGTCTGATATCCTTTGGAACGCTGGATCTCCACCAGACGTGTTTTTTCATTAATTGCAGAACGGATAGCTTCATAATCAAAGGTCTGATCCTCTTTTAATTCCACCTGGCGGTACGTAACACCGTATTCCGCAAGAGAACCCTTTGAAGGACGGATACCGATCACTTCTTCCAGTGTATCGTAGGGCTTTCCTGCAGGAGCAAGTATCTCATCACCGGGACGCAGATTACCAAAAAGAGCTATGGCAAGAGCGTGTGTTCCGCAGGTGATCTGAGGCCGTACAAGACAGGCTTCTGTATGAAAAGTATCTGCATATACCTTTTCCAGAGTATCACGTCCGAAATCATTATATCCGTATCCGGAGGAGCTTCCGAAGCATTCTGCACTGACACGGTTTTTCTGCATGGCGTGAATGATTTTCATCTGGTTATATTCAGCAACTTCATCAAATTTTTCAAATCGGTCCTTTAATTTTTTTTCTATTTTATGTCCATATTCATATACCTGGGAAGAAATCCCAAGCTGCTCATACATTGCTTTCATAATCATCCTCATTTCGTATTTATTTCATAATTCCTCTGCTGCGGCAGACGGAAACCATAAATTCCAGTATTTTTTCATCATCATAAGCAAATTCATCTTTCTGCGTCCAGATCACATCCGGCTCTCTCCGAAACCAGGTAAGCTGTCTTTTGGCAAAATGCCGGGTATCCCTTTTCAGTATGCGGACAGCCTCATCAAGAGAATAATCCCCCTCAAGATATGCCAGAATTTCTTTATAGCCCAGTCCCTGCATGGAAACCATCCCTCTGTGGCATCCCATCTCTCTCAGTTTCTTCACTTCGTCCACAAGGCCTTCTTCCATCATCTCATCCACACGCCGGTCAATTCTTTCATAAAGCAGCTCCCGGGGAGCGTTTAATACAAAGTACGCAAGGTTGTAAGGGCTTGTCCGCTCTTTCTGCTCTTCATTATGCCTTGAAATGGGGAATCCATTCTGATGATAAAACTCAAGTGCCCGGATCACTCGCTTTACATTGTTTGCATGAATCTGCTCCGCGCTTTTTTCATCTACCCGGGCAAGCATTTCATGTAGATATTCAGCCCCTTTTTCTCTGGCAAGCATTTCAAGCTCCCTGCGGTAATGGTCTTCCTGTTCTGCCTGGGTAAAATCAATATCCCTTGTTATGGCCTGGATATAAAACCCGGTACCGCCGACGATTACAGGAATTTTTCCTTTTTTATATATGGTATCCATGGCCTGCTTTGCCATTTCCTGAAATTTCACTATATGAAATTCCTCCGAAGGGAGAAGTTCATCTACCAGATAATGTACAACTCCATCCATCTCCCCTGGACGGATCTTTGCAGAACCGATATCCATATACTTATAGACCTGCATGGAATCTGCAGAGATAATCTCTCCATTTAACGCCTTTGCAAGAGAAATAGAAAGCTTTGTTTTTCCCACGGCTGTGGGGCCGGTCAGAACCACCAAAGGTTTCTTCATAGATACCCTCCATTTATCGTAATATGTTACACAATTCGTTTAAATTTCTTTTCCAGCTCCGCTTTCGACATACGGATAATCGTAGGACGTCCGTGAGGACAATGGTATGGATTATCCAGTGTCAGAAGCTCATCGATCAACTGATCTGCTTCCGCCGCAGACATCTGGTGATTTCCCTTTACCGCTGCTTTACATGACATCTGGGCAAGGCGGGAGGTAAAAAGAGACAATGCGTTTTTTTCACCTTCTGCAGCAAGATGGTCAAGCATTTCCAGAAACAGTGCTTCTTCTGTCAATCCGTAAAGATTGGCAGGAACGGCACTGATGCAATACTCTTTTCCGCCGAAATTCTCAATCTCAAAGCCAAAGTTTCTGAAATAATCCATATTGGCTTTCAGAAGGGCCTCCTCCTCCAGATTCAGGGTAACGATCATGGGCGGACTGATGTACTGAGACTCAATGGTCTGCTGTCTGAACTGCTTTGTCAGTCTTTCGTAGTTTACCTTTTCATGGGCCGCATGCTGATCGATAATATAAAACTGATCGTTAAATTCCACCAGCCAGTAAGTGTCAAAAAGCTGGCCGATCAGCTTATGGTGCTGTCTCGATTCGGGACTTAACAGTTCCTCCTGAAACAGATCAAGCTGTTCACATGGGGCTGGTTTTTGATTTACTTCTTCGGTGAATGCCGCTTCCCGAAGCAAGTTAGCGCTGCTTTTTCCTGATTTTTCCAAATCGGGTTTTTCCGGTATCAAAGCCGCCCGGTCCGGGACATTTTGTTTTTGTTTATTAGGCTCTGCTTTCGGAATATAGCAGATTTCTTTTGGCTTGTCTTCTTTTTTTACCTGAAACAGTGCTTCTTCTTCCTCAGTAAAAGCAGATTCTCTTCTTTTCTTCTCAAAAGGCTCCGGAATATCACCGATTTTCACCTTCTGACGGGGCGGCTCCTTTTCTTCTCTGCCCACTGTAACCTGAGGGATCATTTCCTTTCCGGTCAGTGCCTTATGGACCGTTTCAAAAATTCCGTCATAAACCTCAGCTCCCCTTGCAAAACGCACTTCCCGTTTGGCAGGATGCACATTTACATCAAGGTCATTTCCTTCCATCTGGATATGAAGAGATACAAATGGAAATTTATGCTGCATGAGGAAGCCCTTATATGCATCTTCAATGGCTTTTGTTATGATATTGTTTTTTACATATCTTCCGTTTATATAATAATTTTCAAAACTCCTGTTTCCCCTGGAAATTTCCGGTCGGCCTACAAAGCCCTCCACCTTCATAAAATCATTGGAGTAAGAAACCTCCAGCAGTGCTTTTGTGATATCTCTTCCATATATATTGTATATGACATCCTTCACACTGTAATTCCCGGAGCTGTGGAGCTTTACCTGCTTATTCTGTATATATTTAAAGGAAATATCCGGATGGGAAAGTGCCAGCTGCTCCATAAGTGTGCCGATATAATTTGCCTCTGTCATATCAGATTTCAGGAACTTGCTTCTGGCAGGAGTATTATAAAAAAGATTTCTTACAAGAAAAGTACTTCCCTCCGGAGCTCCCATCTCTTCCAGGACACATTCCTTTCCGCCTTCGATCACATAACGGCAGCCGCTTATGGAGGAAGGCGTTTTTGTGATCAGTTCTACCTGGGAAACGGCTGCTATACTGGAAAGAGCCTCCCCTCGAAATCCAAGGGAGGCAATACTTTCCAGGTCCTCTATTTTTTCAATTTTGCTTGTTGCATGCCGAAGAAAAGCCACCGGCACCTGGGCCGCATCCATTCCTGAGCCGTTGTCTGTGATACGGATCAGTTTTTTGCCCCCGTCTGTGATTTCCACCGTAATGGCCGTTGCACCTGCATCAATGGCATTTTCCACCAGTTCCTTTACAACGGAAGACGGTCTCTCAACCACTTCTCCGGCAGCAATTTTATCGATCGTATTCTGATCCAGAACTGCAATTTTTCTCATTTATTTCACCATCGATTCTTGATTTTATTCTGAAGGTTTGAAAGGATATTTAAAGCCTCCAGCGGAGTCAGGCCGGATATGTCAAGTCCCCGGATCTCTTCTATAATATCATCATCCTTAACTGTATCAAACAGAGAAATCTGCGCCATATCCAGCTGATCATAAACCACTTTGTTTTTCTTTTTTGGAGCTGTAAGATCTTTCACTGCCGCAGTAATATCCGCATCACTTAATTCCTCCACCAGCTCTTTTGCACGCTGGATCACAGAATCCGGAACACCTGCAAGCTTGGCTACCTGAATACCGTAGCTTTTGTCTGCTCCGCCTTTTACAATCTTTCTGAGGAATACGATATCGTCTCCTTTTTCCTTAACTGCAATGCAGTAATTGTTTACTCCGGCAATTTTGCCCTCCAGCTCCGTCAGCTCATGGTAATGGGTGGCAAACAGTGTTTTAGCTCCGCACAATTTGGTATTGCTGATATGCTCGATCACCGCCCATGCGATGGAAAGTCCGTCAAAGGTACTGGTTCCCCGTCCGATCTCGTCCAGAATCAAAAGGCTTTTCGCAGTGGCATTTCTGAGAATGTTGGCTACTTCTGTCATTTCCACCATAAAGGTACTCTGTCCGCTGGCCAGATCATCAGAAGCTCCCACACGGGTAAAAATACGGTCCACAATTCCGATATTTGCTTTTTTTGCCGGAACAAAGCTTCCGATTTGGGCCATCAGAACGATCAGTGCTGTCTGACGCATATAGGTGGATTTTCCGGCCATATTTGGTCCTGTAATGACAGAAATCCTTTTTTTCTGGTTATCCAGATATGTATCATTGGCAATGAACATATCATGTTCAATCATCTGTTCCACCACAGGATGACGGCCTTCTTTTATATCGATCACGCCATTTTCATTAATCTTCGGACGAACATAATTATTCCGCTGTGCCACAAGAGCAAGAGACGCAAAAACATCCAGCGCAGCTACGGCCTTTGCCGTTCGCTGAATGCGGATCACTTCCGCTCCGATGGTATCTCTTACCTGGCAGAAAAGCTCATATTCCAGCGCATAAAGCTTATCCTCTGCTCCCAGAATCAGGTCTTCCAGTTCCTTCAGTTCCTGGGTAATATAACGCTCCGCATTGGAAAGAGTCTGTTTACGGATGTAGGTATCAGGAACAAGATTCTTGAAGGTGTTTGTTACCTCAAGAGAATATCCGAACACACGGTTATACTTGATTTTCAGGCTTTTAATTCCTGTTTTTTCCCGTTCTCTTGCCTCCAGCTCAGACAGCCATTTCTTTCCGTCTGTCCGGGAACGGCGATATTTATCCACGTCTTCATTAAAGCCCTCACGGATGATTCCTCCGTCCTTCTGAGCAATGGGCGGATCCTCAACGATAGCCCGGCGTACCATATCTGCAATCTCTTCCAGGCTGTCCATATCTTTATTGATTTCCGCCAGTATGGGGGAATGGAATTCATTTAATATCTGTTTTATATGAGGCAGCATTTCCAGTGAAGAGGCAAAAGCCACCAGATCTCTGGGATTGGCAGTCTGATAACTGATCCGGCTGGAAAGACGCTCCAGGTCGTATACAGGCTGCAGATATTCCCTTATTTCATCCCTTAACATGGGATTTTTGTTTAATTCTTCCAGCGCTTCCAGTCTGCGCTCAATCTCTTTTGCTTCGATTAAAGGCTGCTCCACAAAAGAACGAAGGGTTCTTGCACCCATAGCCGTTTTTGTCTTATCCAGCACCCACAGAAGTGATCCTCTCTTCTGTTTTTCCCGCAGTGTTTCCACCAGCTCCAGATTTCTCCGGCTGGAACTGTCAATGAGCATAAATTTATCTGCCGCATAAGGCCGTATTGAAGCCATATGGGAAAGAGCCGTCTTCTGCGTTTCCCTTAAATACAGAAAAAGTGCCCCTGCCGCAATGATTCCACTGTCATAATCTGAAATTCCCAGTCCGTCAAGAGAATTCACATGGAAATGATCCTTCAGCATCCGTTTGCATGAATCATCATCAAAATACCAGGAATCCAATGTAAAAACACAAATCCCCAGCCGCTCCTTTAAATCTGCCGTATCCACCCCACTCACCAGAAAAGAATCATTACAGATAATCTCTGCCGGAGTGAATTTATTGATTTCATCAAGGAGTTTCTGGGGTTTGTCCACCTCCGTCAAAAAACAGTCGCCGGTGGTAATATCTGCAATCGCACACCCAAAATGATCTTCCATGGACACAATTGACATCAGATAATTATTTTTTGTCTCATCAAGGGACATGGTGTCAATGGTGGTTCCGGGCGTGACAACTCTGACAACCTCCCTCTTCACCAGTCCCCTGGCTTTTTTCGGATCCTCCACCTGCTCGCAGATGGCTACTTTATATCCTTTTTCAATCAGTCGGTTAATATATGTTTCTGCCGCATGATAGGGAACACCGCACATGGGCGCCCGCTCTTCAAGCCCACAGTCCTTTCCTGTGAGAGTGATCTCCAGCTCCTTCGTGACTGTAAGCGCATCTTCAAAAAACATTTCGTAAAAATCACCCAGGCGGTAAAAAAGGATACAATCTTTGTACTCTTCTTTTTTCTTGATATATTCCTGCATCATTGGTGATAATGCCATAACGTTCTCGTAACTCCTTTACTTATACGAATTAAACGCATTTTATTCAATAATCCAGCAATTATCATATCATCCTTTAATTTGATTTTCAACAATTTTGTTTTTATAATTTGCGCCGGACACAACAACGCAGCAGATGGAAAATCTGGCAAGTCAATGTATCAGCAATTT
>JAXFBD010000145.1:0-2005 GCA_034118545.1 Blautia sp. | reverse complement strand
GTACTGACATTTGCACTGAAAAACGTTGCGATTAAACAGCTCATCCGTGAGCCTAAAGAGCTGCAGGCTGCTGTCCGTCAGGGGAAGCTCAGGAAGGAGAGGCTTTTATTTGCGGTATTTTCGGGAGAAGCCGGGATTAATCTGAAGCTGTATGAAATGCTGGAGATTTTGCGGATGAACGATGGATGTCTGAAAGACAGCATTGCAGGGATACTGGTAGATGGGACGGGCGAGTATTATACAAAATCCATGGGACGGGAAGTGGCAAGAACGGCCAATAAAGCCGGTTGCTGGTTTATCGGCCGCCCTCTGGCCGAAGGAACCGGAAGTCTGCAGAATTATAAGATCATTGCGGCAAACGGAGGCTGTACGCTTTATGATGCATATCTGCGGACGGCAAGAGAACTGGCAGAGCGTATTACAGATTTTCGGAAGCCTGTATATCAAAAACCGAAGCTTTTGTGTGTGCATTCCTGTAACCCGTCCACTTCCAATACGTTTTCGCTGTGGAAAGAAGTGAAGGCAAAGCTTCCTGCAGAAATGGAAATACAGGAGATTTCCCTCAGAAACGGTACAGTTTCTGACTGCGCAGGCTGTTCTTATGATATGTGTATGTATTTCAGCAGAAACTCCGGATGTTTTTACGGAGGCCCTATTGTGGAGGAGGTATATCCGGCATTGAAGGAAAGCAATGGACTGATGCTTCTCTGTCCAAACTATAATGATGCGCTGGGGGCAAATCTGACGGCATTTATCAATCGTCTTACTTCATTATTCCGTAAGAAGCCCTTTGAGGATAAATATCTGTTTGCTTTAACCGTGTCCGGATACAGCGGAGGCGATATTCTGGAGCGGCAGATCATAGGCAGTCTGAATATGAATAAGTCTTTTATTTTGCCGGGGAATTTTTCCATGTCTGAAACGGCAAATAATCCGGGCAGTATTATGGAAATTCAGGATATCCACAAAAAAACAACTGATTTTGCCGCACATATTTCTTTCTGTATGGGATTGAAGCAATCTCTTGAATAATAAAAGTAGTAAATAATTTAAATAGAATTAATTCATTTTACTTTATGATTAACGGAGCCTATAATAAAGACAGAAACAAGCAGTAACAATATAAAAACTGTGAATGCTTATAAATGGAGAGGAGAATACAGAAATGTTTAATACATCTGAAAGAATGGAGGCACTTCCTTTTTCAGGAATCCGTGTGATGATGGAACGTGCAAACAAAATGCAGAAAGAAGGCCGGGATATTATCCATATGGAGATCGGACGTCCTGACTTTGACACACCGGAAGTAATAAAAAAAGCAGCTTACGACAGCCTGGAAAAAGGACACGTTTTTTACACATCCAATTACGGAACTCCGGAGCTTCGTGCAGCAATCGCAGAGAAACTGACAAAAGAAAACGGAGTGGAATATAAACCGGAAGAAATCCTTGTTACCATTGGTGTCGGTGAAGGAACTTATGCTTCTATGGCAGCATTTCTGAATCCGGGAGATGAGGTTCTTGTGCCAAATCCGGTATGGTTAAATTATATTCATGTTCCGCATTTCTTTAAGGCGGTTCCGGTAACATATTCTCTGAAGGAAGAGAATAATTACCAGATCGATATGGATGAAATTGAAAGTAAGATCACAGATAAAACTAAAATGATGGTTATCAACACACCGGGAAACCCAACCGGTACTGTACAGAGCCGTGAGACACTGGAAAAGCTTGCGGAAATTGCAAAGAAGCATGACCTGATCGTAGTTGCAGATGAAATTTATGAGAAACTGGTATATGGCGGAGCAAAACATGTAAGTATCGCTTCTCTTCCCGGAATGAAAGAACGTACAATTACATTGAATGGATTTTCAAAATGCTATTCCATGACAGGATGGAGACTTGGTTTCTGTGCAGCTCCGGTAGAAATGATTCAGGGTCTGGTTCGTGTTCATCAGTACATTAACACCTGTGCAGCATCTTTTGTACAGGATGCAGGTGTAACA
>JAXFBD010000144.1:0-2884 GCA_034118545.1 Blautia sp. | reverse complement strand
CACTGCATTGTTATAATTCTCTACCGCTTTGGCATAATTATTCAGCCACTCAGAAGCCGTTTTGCCTCCGTAATCCTTCTTATTAGTCTGTATATCTGCTTTTAAGGATTGATTATACAAGTCTTGATACTCTTCTAAGATGCTTTTAGCTTCATCCAACCCGGCAGACGCATTCTGTGTAAATCCATCAAATAAATCAATATTACCCGTTTCATCAGAAGCGTTGCGAATATCAGTCATAAAATCATTTAAGACTTCATTCGCCTGTGTAGCGTCACCTTTGAAATGAACATATACTGTACCATCCATACCGGGGTCAGTAGAAATACCTTTATCTGCATACTTATCTATAATGCTTTGTAACTTATCTGCATCCTGTGCATAAGGAGAAAACTGTCCTAAATAAGTATGTCGTTGTTTTTCCATCTGACGGGTTGCTTCTTCAATTCCCTTCTGGTTTTCGTTTAGGAATCTTTCAGACTGCGCAATGTTCAGTTCTTTCAGCTTTGCAATCTGCTCATCCAAAGAGCCATTCACCAGATCAATACCTTCAGCCTGACTTCCATAACTTTCTGAAAGCTGATTTTGTATATCCAGAAGCTGTGATTTTGTATCATATGCTTCTTGCTCTGTTAATTTACCGCTGTCAAGAGCAGTACGAAGTTCTGTGATTTTTGAGATATTATCTTGAATAGAAGTATTGGACTGTTCCCATGCGTCACCGGACATCTTTGCAGACTTCACAGCTTCTTCGACAGATGCTCTATAAGCATTCCATACGCCAACGGCAGCAGTTACCCCAGCCGTAACCAATGCTACAGGATGCCCGGAAAGAACCTGCCATAATCCACGAAGCCCGCCACCTAATTCTGCAACCTGTGTAACCGTGTTCCCTATCATAGAAGCAAGCTGTGTAAAAGCATATGTCGTTCCTGCTGTTGCAACACCTGCAAGAGCCGTTTTTACAAGGTCTGTTTCCTGTGCAAAATCAGACATGGCCTTTGCACTGTCAAGAAATCCTGCATATACCTCACTTGACAAAGTGTCTGTTGCCAGTGCTTCCAAAGATGCCTGTAAAGATTTTGTTTTTGCTTCAAGGCTGTCTGCGTAATTTGTAAACTTCTCTTCTGCTGCCCCGTCTGCATTATTTGCAAGACTGGTATATTTCTGCACTTTATCATAATTATCAAATAAAGCTGTCAGTTTATTATACTGGAATGTTCCAGCCATAGCCGTAGCTACTGCTTTCTGTGTATTTTTATCAAATGTTTTCCACTTTGCAGCCACACTATCAAGGATCGGTTCTGATTCCATAAACTGACCGTTTGCATCACGCATGGAAATGCCAACTTTATTCAGTACTTTTTCAACATCATTAAGTGCTTCTCCTGTCTCAGCATCAACAAACTTCCCTGCTTTTATCTGGTTCATTCTGGAAAGCACAGATTTTACAGCATTACCGACTGATTCATCTGAATCCTGTGTAACATCTTTAATCGTTGCTATAATAGCTGCTGTCTTTTCAAGACTGACACCTGCATTATTTGCCATAGAAGCTGTTTTTGTAAGTGCTTTTCCAATGCCCTCTACAGAAGATGCAGATGCAAGGTCAATACTGCTCAATACATCATTGATATGGCTTGCTTCATTTGCTGCCATCTGGAAACCATTGATTGTAGCTGTTAAGATTTCTGAGCTTGTCTCAGAATCAACCTGGCCGATCTTTGAAAGCACCATTGAATCCCTGATAAGCTGGTTTGTTTCATCCATGTTCCTGCCCTGACGAAGCCATGTATCTGCACTGGAGCTTACCTCTGTTGTCAATGCGCCTAATTCCTGTCCAAGCTCATTATAGCCCTGTATCATATCTCCCACACTTGCACGGTTTTCACCAGTAGCCATCTGCAGATCAAGCATGGCATCATCAATACTTTTTACGGTTTCAATGCCTGTTCTCCCTACATCAATGATTCTATAGATTGCATCTTCCATAAGGTTTGCAAGTGTAAATGTCTGAAATGCTTCACGGAATGTCCCACCCAATGCAGAAAATATCGTCTGTCCCTGCTGCCCTGCATAATTTATATTCTGCATCACACCAGCTGCATTGTTTATATTCTGTGTAGGTATCTGCACCGGATTCCGGTTAAACTGCTGCTGTATATCATTACGGACAGAATCTGCATTTACATGAACATCAATCTGTATATCATCAATAGCTGAAACCGCTGCTCTAATCTGCCTTTCAATATCAGAAGCATCAACGCGGAACTGTACAGGTAACTCAATATCATGTAATGCCGTCTGGATATCTGCTTCAAGAGACTGCCTGTTTACATCCATTCTGATATTAAGCGGTTCATCTGATGAAGAAATACTTTGTATTGCATTACGGATCTGTGTCTCAATCTCATTCTGGTTTATATCCAGATTCACTTTGATTGCTTCACCGGAACCTGCACCTGCCTGATTGATTGCATTCTGAATATCAGATATAATGCTTTCTGTATTTACTTTTACATCAATCTCAAATTCTGTTTTTATAGCATCCGCTTCTGATGCAATATTTGACCTCAGAGATTCTACCATCTTATGAGCCGTATCTATAACATTCTCATATGCCATCTCTGTTGTCTTAAACTGTTCTTCCGGTGACATATCTGCAAAACTCACAGATTTTGCCACGTCTGCCCTCGCTGCCTTTAGCACATCAAAAGCCCTTACAATCTGGTCAACCTGATTTGTAATATCAGCAGAGAAATGTTCAGGAAACAGACTTGTCATTTCTCCCCAAATGGAATCAATACTGACACCTTTTGCCGCATCACGGACTATCTTACCAATATTTGCATTTGAGATTTCTTTATATAAATCCTGTCCCATT
>JAXFBD010000143.1:0-5338 GCA_034118545.1 Blautia sp. | reverse complement strand
CCCGATGAAAACACATGAGAAAAATGCACTGAAGGGTGATCTTTTCTCAGCTAACGGACGAAATGCTGCAGAAACAGCTTCGGAAGGCAACGCAAAGGGAACAGTGATCGACCTGCTGATTCCGATCATCAGTCTGAGTGTTTTCTGTGTTATCGGTATGATTTATACAGGCGGATTCTTTGAAGGTGCAGATTTTGTCACAGCATTTTCACAGAGCGATGCTTCTGTGGGTCTTGCCCTGGGCAGCTTCTTTGCAATGGTATTTACCATTGTGCTGTATATGATTCGCCGTGTACTTCCTTTCCGCAAATGTATGGAATGTATTCCGGAAGGATTTAAAGCTATGGTTCCGGCTATCCTGATCCTGACTTTCGCGTGGACTCTGAAAGCCATGACAGACAGCCTTGGAGCAAAAGAGTTTGTGGCAACTGCTATGGAATCTGCAGCCGGCGGTCTGATGAACTTCCTCCCGGCTATTATTTTCCTGGTAGCATGCTGTCTGGCATTCTCCACAGGAACCTCCTGGGGAACCTTCGGTATTCTCATCCCCATCGTTGTTGCTGTATTTGCAAACTCCAACGAAAACCTTATGATCATCTCCATCTCCGCATGTATGGCAGGTGCTGTATGCGGTGACCACTGCTCACCTATTTCCGATACGACCATTATGGCATCGGCAGGCGCTCAGTGCGACCATGTAAATCACGTTTCTACCCAGCTTCCGTATGCAATTGTAGCTGCTGCCGTTTCCTTTGTAACATATATTGTGGCAGGTTTTGTACAGACTGCATGGATCGCATTGCCGGTGGGAATTGTTTTGATGCTGGTGGTATTGTTCTTTGTGAAGAAAACAGTTGCTTCAGATGAGTAACGAAGAGTATTAAATAAAGTAAAGTCAGATAAAGACGGGCAGGCAGGGGTTTAATGACGGCTCCTGTCTGTTTTGGTTCTAAAATTGTGAAAATTGTGAAATAAATAAAAAAACTTTACAAAAACCTGTGATTATGGTATATTAATTTTTGTCAGTAATAGACAGTTGATCCTTGATAATTAAGACAGGAAGCTGATTTCCTGATATGCACCTGTAGCTCAGTGGATAGAGCAGTGGTTTCCGGTACCATGTGCGGGGGTTCGATTCCCTTCAGGTGTGTTTGCGGGGCTGAAAGAGCCCCGTTGTTGTATGATAAGGAGGACAAAAGCTTGGATAATTTCAGAGAATGGTTGTCAGACAATCTCCGGTATTTTATGTTGGGCGGAGCGATTCTGATAATCGTAGCTGTGTTGTTCTTTGGCATTCGTGCCTGCGTCGGATCAAAGAATAAGGGGAACTCCGATAATGGAACACAGACAACAGCTCAGGACACCCAGGAAAGCAATCCTTCTTCTCCGGCAAGTGATGGGGAGAGCAACGAAGAGAAGAAAGACGACAATCCGTTGGAAGAAGGCAGTGCAGAGATGACTGCCCTATTTACGAATTATTATGACGCCTTGGGAAAGAAAGACGTTGCGTCAGTCAAAAACTATGTTGATAATCTTTCACCGTCTGATGAGGCAAGAATCACCAATGCTCTTTATATTGAAGGCTATGAATTAGAGAGCGTTTATGTGAAAAAGGGGTTGACAGACGGAACTTATGTGGCATATTCTACATTTTATTACATCTGCAGCGGGGTAGATACTCATGTGCCTGCCTTAAGTCAGTTTTATGTGATAACGGACAGCCAGGGCAATCTGAAGATTGATGGCAGCGCAGAAAGTAATACTGAGATTACAGCCTATACAGAGGCTATGGAAAAAGGTGAGGATGTAGCAGCCCTTACATCGAAGGTGAAAAAAGAATATAAGGAAGCCCAGGAGAATGATCCTAAACTGGCAGAATTCCTGAAGGGTCTGGGTGATGATGCAGCATTATCTTCCGATTCTGCAGAAGGTACCATGATGACGGCAACAGATGATTGTAATGTTCGTGCAGCGGCAGATGGTGAAGCGGACATAATCGGCGGTCTTGAAGCTGGTACTCAGGTAGAGAAAAAGGGGCAGGAAGGGGAATGGATCCAGATAGACTATGAGGGACAGACAGGGTATGTCCACAGCAGTCTGCTTGAATGATCCGTTAATATATATTGCTGTATATATTATGTATAATGAAAAAATCACTTTTTTAGCGAATGAAAAAGAATCCTGTTAACAAGCAGGATTCTTTTTGCACATTTGAGCAAAACAAATGAGGTGTCAGATTTGCAGGAAACGAAATACATAACGATTATTTCAAAGCGGAGAAAAATCATGCTTGACATCAGTACGATTCTTTATATCAATATGATGGGAAAGTGTGCTGTGATACATGTTGCCGGAGGAGGAGTATATGAAACGAGAGTGACTCTTAACGAGCTTGAAAAGAAGCTGGGAGTCGGTTTCATTAAGATTCACCGGGGATGTATCGTATCTGTCATGGCAATACATGATATCAATGATAAGGTTTATCTTAGCGACGGGGAATGCCTGGAATTCACGAGGCGGAAGAAAAAACAAATCATTGAGCAGTTTAAAATAAAACAGAAAAATATTATCAGTAATTTTAATGGAGAAGGCATTCCGGTAACGGAGGAGGAATATCACAGGTATTACAGCAGCTTTGATAATCTGCCTTTTGCATTTACAGATATTGAGATGGTATTTAACGAAAAAAGCCAGGCTGTTGACTGGATATTCAGGTATGGAAACCCTGCTCTGGCCAGGCTGGAGGGGACATCGCTGGAACGGTTAATAGGAAATTCCTTTGGAAGCCTGTTTTCCAATATGGATTCCAAATGGCTGCGCAGCTATGAGCGTGCCACACTTTACGGGGAGACTCTGGAGATGGTTGATTACAGCCCGGAGATAGATAAAAATCTGAAAGTAATCTGCTTTCCCACTTTTAAAGGACATTGCGGATGTATCCTATTTGATATCACGGAGATTAAGTTTACTAAGAACAGCAGTGATGCAGAAAAAATACTGATGCTTTATTTAAAAAACAGATAAGACAGATGAAGCCTGATGCATGGCGTGGCTTCATCTTTTTTTGCGTTAATGACGGGAAGATTCTGACTAAAATGCAGTTGATTATATAGTCGTATGTCTTTTTAAGTCACTTAAATGTCCATTCGCGCAATGTTTATTGACATAGAAAATGAATAATTTATAATAATAAGATGGACCATAACAGGGAAGATGCGTGAAAGATGATTTTTATTGACAGGCTTGACAATCTTTAGACAGGTGTTATACTAAATATAGTATAATGTGAGGGAGACTGAAATCAAAAAGCCCAATATGTATTAAAAAGAATACAAAATGAATAGAAAATGCATTTTTTGTATTAATCAGGCATAATTAATAGGAGTGATATGCTTGCCATAAATCCTTTGGAGTGGTAGCATATTAGATATATCTGGTTTTTAGCAAGCGTATATTCCCTGCGTTAATACTTGGCGTAGGCAGGAGAAAGGAATAGAAATCAAGGATGGATAATATTTATGTAAAGATGTTCGGCGGTTTTGAAATCTCATACAAAGGCGAGGTATTATCCCTTGGAAGGAGCAGATCAACGAAGAGTCTGAAGCTGCTCCAGATACTTCTGGCATACAGGGATACAGGTATTTCCCGTAAAGAGCTGACAGATTGCCTTTTTCATGATGAAGATGTTCTGGATGTTTCCAATTCTCTTCGGGTAAACAAGCATCGTCTGCAGGAACGGCTGGTTAAGGCCGGGCTTCCGGATGTGCCTTATGTTATAATTAAGAAGAATACATACTACTGGAATGAAGAGGTTCCTGTAGAAACAGATGTACAGAAATTTAATACATATATTAATGAAGCGAAAGCAACAGATGATGTTGAAGAAAAAGCAGAGCTTTTATACAAAGCATGCGCATTTTACCGGGGTGAGTTTCTGGAGGAACTGGGGGCAGAAGAGTGGATTCTTGTAAGATCGGTTCAGCTTAAGCAGGCATATGATACGGCTCTGCAAAATCTCATTGCCATACTCCGGGAGGAGCACCGGTATGAAAGCATGCTGGAGGTGAGCAGTAATGCTTCAAGGATTTATCCATATGATGACTGGCAGGTGGTCCAGATTGAGAGCCTTCTTGCACTGAGACGTAAGCGGGAAGCAATGGATGTATACCATAAGATGGCTCAGATCTATCATGAGGATCTGATGATTAAATTTCCTGAAGAGATCACGAAACAGATTAAAGAGTTTAAGCCGAGACAGAAAGATGTAAATGAGATCGAAAAAAATATTATCAACGGACTTCGCGATATGCGCAACGATCCCGGTGCCATCAGTTTAAGTCTGTCCGGCTTTGTAGATGCGCTGTGTATACTGAAAAAAGCAGCAGATGAACGGAAACGCCGTCTTTTCATTACAGCTTACGTACTTAAAGATGATGAGAATATTACAAGCAGCATTTCACAGATACAGGATATTTCAGAAAATCTGGCAGAGGTTCTGAAACGGTATATGCGTAATGTGGACATATATACAAATGTTAATCAGTCGCAGTTTCTTGTGCTGACCTCTGAGACGACACAGGAGCAATGCGAAATGATAGCAGTTCGTATTAAAGGCCGGTTCCGCGATAAATGCGGAGAATGGATGGGGAATATTGAAAGCTACGTTATTCCGGTGGATGAGCAGGAAGTGGATAGCGAGGTTATCAACGATTATATCAAAAAACTGGAATCAACAGAAGCCGTGTAATGAAAATGTGTTTTTTTTCATTGAATCATTACAGAACAGCAGTACAAACAGCTGTTAACAATTAAAAATGATTAAAATTTTTCAAAAAAACCGAAAAAAATTCAAAAATTATATAAAGTGTAATGTTTTTTGTAACGGGTGCATTTGTATAATAATGGTATAACAAACAATTATAATATTTATGTAAATAAAGAAATCAATATGGAAAGCAGGTATGAAGTATGAAGAAAGGAAGAAGAAAAGGCAACAGATTTAAAAAGATTACAGCCCTGATGCTGGTGCTTGTTCTCTGTATCCCTAATCTCATCAATACCAGCGCGATTCTGGCAAGCAGCGATGCTTTTTCGGATGGCGGCGGAAGTTTTGATGACGGAGACAGCACGATCGGTTCCATGACGGATGTGACAACGTCGGAAGCGAATACAGAAGTTCCGTCAGAACCGGAAGCCGCGGAAGATGACGACGATATAATCATGGCAGACTTCGTTATAGAAGGTTTACCGGCAAGCATCCCGATGGAGGCAGCTTCAGAGGCAAATACGGAAAACGAATTTGCGGGAGATATTTCTTCGGAAGAGTCAGCTGAAGTAA
>JAXFBD010000142.1:0-31481 GCA_034118545.1 Blautia sp. | reverse complement strand
CCCGATTTTTACTACCATTTTACTACTACAGCCTGCCGTAACTTGCTCTATTTTGCCCTGTTTCGGGAAATCTGTGACAGAGTAGATGCTGTTACACCTCAAAAACAGGTACGATAAATCGGAGCAAATCGGGGCAGGACAGTGCATTTTAGGAGGATTAACATTTTGATAAAAGTATTATTTGTTTGCCACGGCAATATTTGCAGATCCACCATGTGTGAGAGTGTTTTTACCCACATGGTTAAAAAAAGAAAACTGGAGGATCAATTCCTCATTGGCTCCGCTGCTACCAGCAGGGAAGAAATCGGAAATCCTCCCCACAGAGGTACAGTGAAAAAGCTGAGAGAGGTAAATATACCGTTGATCCCTCATCGGGCGAAGCAGGTCACTTGGGAGGATTATAAGAAATTTGATTATATCATAGGTATGGATACTTGGAATATCCGTAACCTGAATCGGATGCTGAAAGGAGATCCCGATGGAAAGATATATAAGCTTTTATCCTTTTCGGAATCCGGCAGAGATATAGCAGATCCCTGGTATACAGGAAATTTTGACGAGACATATTCGGATATTGTGGAAGGATGCGAGTCTTTTTTGGAGTATTTGAAAAAAGAAAAAAGGATTTGACAGATCTGATACAGAAAACGCCGCAGGGGGCGGAATCTGTCGATGAAAAATTCTTTACAAAGGCTGTGGGGTATTTTATACTGTATATACAGCAGCTCATCAGGGAGCGATATGCTCCCTTCTTTTTTTATCTATTTATTATGATTCCGGGCGTTCGCCCAAAGATTTCAGGAAAAGAGGAATTGAATATGGATTTGAGATACAAAATGTTTGTGGATCAGTTACGCAGGGAGCTTCTGGCGGCAACGGGACTGCCGGAGAGCAGGATTTTTTTTGTGCCCAGAGGAGAGGAAATGGCTCGCGGGGGTGACAGATTGTTTGTGGAATGTGCACATTACGAGGATGCCCGGGAAGTATGCGGGATTTTTATGGAAGAATTATATGATCGTTTTCTGGAAGGAATATCATTATGTGAGCTTATACAGGATATCCTTATGGAACTGGAACGGATTAAGACCAACGGCTTTTATGAAAAAACACGCAGGCTGGCGGATTATGCACTGGTAAAAAATGATTTGTTCATCCGTCTGTTAAATTATGAAAGAAACAAAAATGACCTTAGATACGCAGTATATCGCTGTCTTGGAGATATAGCGATGGTTCTTTATATGAAAGTAGGAGAAGAGAACGGGTGTATTACAAGCATGAAGATACGAAGAGATTATGTGGAAAAATGGGGCCAGGATGAAAACTATGTATTTGAAGAGGCGTTGAAAAATACCCGTGTTCTTGCACCGCCCCGGGTGTATCGGTGGGAGCAGCTTATTTTTGATGAGAATTATCAGGGCGATGATTTTATGTCGGAAAATGCAGGATCGTATCTATGTAAAGGTGCAGTGGGAAACTGTATCAGTACGCTGGCAAAAACAAATGGTGCAGTAGCTATTTTCTTTCCGGGGGTGGCAGAATACATCAGCGAATGTTTGGGGCATGATCTGTATCTGGTTTTTACCAGTATTCATGAGGTTATGGTACATAATGCAGAAAATGTCAGGCCGGAGGAGCTGGAGGACGTTTTACGTGAGACCATAAAAGAAGCCACACCGGAGTCAGATTATCTGACCTCCAGTATTTATTATTATTCACGCAGAAGAAAGGAATTTTCCTGTCTGGGATGCAGCAGGGCATAAAAAAATCCTGCTGAACAGGATTTTTTTAAAGTTATGAAAATTATTTATCAGCCAAGAATGGCAGAATCATTGGAAAATTCTTCGCCGCTGGCCCGTTCAAACTGATCAAGAAGGTCTTTGACGGTAAGCTTTTTCTTTTCTTCGCCTTCGATGTCCAGAATGATTTTTCCATCCATCATCATAATCAGACGGTTGCCGTGAGCAATGGCATCTTTCATATTGTGAGTGATCATCAAGGTTGTAAGCTGGTCACGGTTTACGATCATATCTGTAATTTCCAGTACTTTGGCAGCAGTCTTGGGATCAAGGGCAGCTGTATGCTCGTCAAGGAGCAGAAGCTTGGGCTTTTTCAGTGTGGCCATCAGCAGGGTCAGTGCCTGACGCTGTCCTCCGGAAAGAAGGCCTACTTTGGAAGTAAGGCGATCTTCAAGACCAAGTCCCAGTACCTTCAGGAGTTCACGGTATTCTTCTCTTTCCTGTCTGGTAATACCGGAGCGCAGCAGTCTGAGCTGACCGCGGCGCTTTGCCAGTGCAAGGTTTTCCTCGATTCCCATGGTGGCTGCAGTGCCGGTCATGGGATCCTGGAAAACACGTCCCAGATATGCGGCACGTTTATGCTCGGAAAGCTTGGTTACGTCCATTCCGTCAATCAGGATCTGTCCTTCGTCTACCGGCCATGTTCCGGCAACCGCGTTAAGCATGGTGGATTTTCCGGCACCGTTTCCGCCGATAACAGTAACAAAATCTCCTGCTTTTAAGTGAAGAGAAAGTCCGTTAAGGGCAAGCTTTTCATTGATTGTTCCGGGGTTGAAGGTTTTGTAAATATTTTTGATATTAAGCATGATCATTTCCTCCCCGTTTTACTGGTTTTGTAAAGTATTTGCCCTTCCAGTACGGAAATGCAAGGAAGAAGGCAACAACAAGAGCAGAGAGCATCTTCAGAAGGTCTGTGTCGATACCCATCCAGATAACAACCTGAAGAACCAGGTAATACAGGATAGAACCAAGAACCACGCTTAACAGCCGGAGCGCGAAATTATGAAAAATCCGTCCGAAGATCGCTTCGCCGATAATAACTGCGGCCAGTCCGATAACAATGGCGCCACGGCCCATATTTACATCGGAGAAGCCCTGATATTGTGCAAGAAGTGCGCTGGAAAGTGCGACTAAACCATTGGAAAGCATAAGACCGAGAACCTTGCTTAAGTCTGTGTTTATGCCCTGTGCCCGTGACATATTGGGGTTACAGCCGGTGGCACGAAGAGAACAGCCAAGCTCTGTACCGAAAAACCAGTATAAAACTGCAATCAGAATCACACAGATGATAGCAACGATTAAAATGGTATTCTTTGATATGGGTACATTTTTGATGTTGCGCAGGGAAACCAGAAGATTATACTTATCCACATTGATGGCCTGATTTGCCTTGCCCATGATTTTGAGGTTTACAGAATACAGGGAAAGCTGGGTAAGGATACCGGCCAGAATAGCGGGAATCCCCATAAAAGTATGGAAAATGCCGGTGGCAAGTCCTGCCAGCATTCCCACGGCAGTTGCTGCAAGCATGGATATCCATACATTATATCCGGAGAGCATCATCATAATACATACAGCTCCACCGGTACACATGGTTCCGTCAACAGTCAGGTCTGCGATGTCAAGAACACGGAAAGTCAGATATACACCGATTGCCATGATCCCCCAGATCAGCCCCTGGGCTGCCGCCCCGGGAAGAGCGGTAATTAAACTTGATATTTGCATTAATAATCCTCCTGTTTAACAGGAAAAGCGAGAGAGGATAAACCTTTCCCGCTGTCCTGAAGTTGTACATCTTTTTGTTATAAAATAATGTTTTATAATTTGTCGATTATTATTCAGCAGCCTCTTCGATTGCAACATAATCGTCCGGAACCTCCAGACCAAGTGCTTCACAGTTTGTCGGATTGTATTTCTTTGTAAACTGCGGAGCATATTCAATTGGCATTTCGGAGATATCTGCTTCTCCGGTAAGGATTTTTGCAGCCATTTCTCCGGTAGCAACGCCAAGATCATAGTAGCTGATGGACAGCGTTGCAACACCACAGCCGGCGCAGATACCTTCTTCACCTGCGATTACAGGTACTTCTGCAGGAAGGCAGATATTATTGATGATCTCTGTATTGGAAGCAACGGTGTTATCAGTCGGTACATAAATTATATCACTTTCAGAAGCTGCAGTTGTCGTTACAGCAGAAAGATCGTTGGAATCAGAGAATGCATATAATTCGCATGTATAGCCAAGCTCTTCAAGTGCGGTTTTTACGGTATCAACCTGATACTGAGAGTTTGCTTCGGAAGAACAGTACAGAAGACCCACATTTTTTACATCCGGGTAAAGCTCGTTCAGCATTGCAGCCTGCTCATCCAGAGGTGCAAGGTCGGAGGTACCGGAAACATTTCCGCCTACAGTTCCGTCAAAATCATCGATTTCAAGTGCTACGCCATATTCGGTAACGGAAGTACCCAGAATGGGGATTTCGTTTGTTCCTGCAACAGCAGCCTGCAATGCAGGTGTGGCATTTGCAAGAATCAGGTCAACATTTGCAGATGTAAAGCTGTTGATAATAGTTGAACAGGTATTTGTATCACCCTGAGCATTCTGCTCGTCAAAAGTAACGGCATCACCCAGCTTTTCTGTCAGAGCATCCTTAAATCCCTGGGTAGCGGCATCAAGAGCGTCATGCTGTACAAGCTGGCAGATACCAACGGTATATGTTTCAGATTCTTCTGCAAAAACTGCAGATGTACACATTCCTGATGCTGCTACAGCAGTGGAAAGTGCGATTGCAAACATTTGCTTTTTCATTTTGTGTCCTCCTTATAAATATATAAAAATCTTTTTTCTTAATAATTACTTTAAGATTATAGGACTTTAAAGTCTAAAAGTCAACATGATTGTTGAATTATTTAAAAAAACAAAATTGAATATAAAGTTCCATTTTTTATTTCCGGCATATCCTAATAAGGAATAAATAAAAAGGATGCGTGTCATGCCATATTTGATTATGCTGGATGCAGGTCACGGCGGAGGAGATTCCGGTGCGGTATATCAGGGACGCCAGGAAAAAGATGACAATCTACGTCTGACCATGGCCGTTGGAAATATTCTGAAAGAAAACGGAGTAAATGTTTTATATACAAGAACCACAGATATTTATCAGACACCTTTTGAGAAGGCAAGAATTGCCAATATGTCGGGAGCGGATTATTTTATTTCTTTTCATCGTAACAGTAGTCCGGAGGCGAATCAGTATCAGGGAGTAGAAGTTCTTGTGTATGATAAAAGCGGAATAAAGTATCAGATGGCGCAGAATATTGTGGGGGCACTGGGAGAATTGGGGTTTCGGGAAATCGGTGTAAAAGAACGCCCGGGACTTGTTGTATTAAGAAGGACCCGGATGCCGGCATTGCTGGTGGAAACAGGGTTTATAAATTCTGATGCGGATAATGCACTGTTTGATGAGAAATTTGATGAAATTGCCAGAAGTATTGCGGAAGCCATATTGGGAACTCTTAGTGAAGAGGATGTGGAGGGACCGCTTTATTACCGGGTACAGGTGGGAGCATATAAGAACAGAGAAAATGCTGACAGAATGCTGTACCGGCTTCTTGATCAGGGATATCCGGCATTTCTTTTGTATGAAGATGGACTGTATAAAGTTCAGGTAGGTGCTTTTCTTCAGATAGGAAATGCGATCAGAATGGAACAGAGACTTCGTGATGATGGATACAGTACACTGATTGTAACAAAATAATTAAGGAAACGGTAGCAGAGATATGTTATAATGCTAAGAGAGAATTAAAAAGAGAAAAAACGGAAGGATAAAAAATGTACGAGGATTATCTGAAAGAACTGGAGAATTTTATTTTTGCTGAGAATGAGCCGGAAAAAGCAGATGTTATTTTTGTTCCGGGCAACCGTTATCCCTATATGGCGGAACGTGCTGCAGAGTTGTACCGGGAAGGCTGGGCATCGTTGGTGCTGCCCAGTGGAAAGTACAGCATCACAGATGGTTTTTTCCCCGGTGTGCTGGAACGGAAGGAAATCTACAGCGGAAGCTACGCAACAGAATGGGAATTTCTGCAGGATGTACTCCGAAAAAACGGGGTTCCGGGTCATGCTGTTTTAAAAGAGGATCAGGCAACATATACGTATGAAAATGCTCTGTTTTCGAAAAAAGTGCTGGAGGAGGCAGGAATGACGGCGAAAAAGGCAATTTTGTGCTGCAAAAACTATCATGCCAGACGGGCACTGATGTATTATCAGAGAGTATTTCCGGATACCTGTTTTCTGGTGGTGCCTTCCTGTGTGGACGGTATCACGAAAGAAAACTGGAAGGATAGTGAGACCGGGATTGATGCTGTTATGGGGGAAATGACCAGGATCGTTAAACAGTTTTCCCTCATGATGAAATAAAAATTATTCTGCAAAACAAAAGGACTGCTGCAAAATCATAGACAATTTTATTCGTTGTCTGATTTTTGCACCAGTCCCTTTATTCTTTTATTATGATTCTGATTCCAGTGTATCCGGAATCCAGATATGAACCTGTTCAATTCTGTTTTTGTCCAGATCATCCACCACAAGACGAATACCGGAATCCAGAGTAACTGACTGGCCCTGAGTGGGAAGACAGTCAAGCTGTTCGATGATATATCCGCCGATGGAATCATAGTCTTCTGATTCAAGCTGCATATGAAGTACATCATTAATGTCATCCAGCTTTGCCGAACCGGAGGCAACATATTCACGGCCTTTTTGAATTTCCCGGATATCCTCTTCTTCATCCTCATCGTACTCGTCACGGATTTCTCCTACGATTTCTTCAAGCAGGTCTTCCAGAGTTACAAGGCCTGCGGTTGCACCGTATTCATCCAGTACAATAGCAAGATTCAGGGAAGCTTTTCGCATTTCTATCATCAGATCTGCCGTGGCTTTATGTTCATAAGTAAAATAAGGTTCACGAAGTATACTGCGGATGGAAAAATTCTGATCATGAGGATAAAGCAGCAAATCTTTCATATTGATGATGCCGATTACATTATCCGTATTATCTTCATAAACCGGGAAACGTGTATGCATATCCTCTTTGAAAATTTCCATCAGCTCATTATAAGTAGCGTTAACATCCACAAAACACATATCGATACGGGGAATCATTACATCCCTGGCAGTGGAATCTCCGAAATCGAATACATTGTATATCATCTGCTTTTCTTCGTTTTCAATGACACCGTCTTCCTGTCCTACGTTTACCAGGGTACGCAGCTCGTGTTCAGTCATAACATTTGTTTTGGCATTGGGATCAACACCTAAAAGAGCCATAATCGCATTGGAAAATTTTCCTACCAGAAATACCACCGGGGTCAGCAGAACCATCAGTATATAAATATATTTGGCGTAAGCCAAAGCAAATTTCTCAGAATGGATGGAGGCCAGTGTTTTGGGTGTGATTTCGCCGAAAACAAGAATGACCAGTGTAAGGATACCTGTGGCGGCACCTACGTAAAGATTTCCGAAGACCTGTATGGTAAGGGTGGTCATAAGTGCCGAAGCAGCCATATTTACAATATTGTTTCCAATTAAAATGGTGCTGAGCATTTTTCCTGAATCTGATATAACCTTATCCAGCAAAATTGCATTTTTATTACCCTGCTCTGCCAGAGACTGGATCCGAATCCGGTTTACCGTTGTCATGGAAGTTTCGGCAGAGGAAAAGAATCCGGACAGCAATACCATAATAAGTACGGCTGCCGCTTGTATAGGGACACTTGAGTCCAAAATATTCACTCCTTTTTTGATGCTATGTGTATTATATTTAGTGATGAATATACATGATTTTTCAGAAAAATGCAAGGTTCAAAAAGAAAAATAAGGGGTATCATTCAGGAAAGAAGTGTGTTATAATTCTTTCGACAAAAAAAGCAACGAATATATTACAAAATATTTACAATACAATAAAAATTTGTTATGATTAAAATGGTTGTGTCAGGCTGTTTTGTATGACATGCCTTAACTGAAGCAGAATTGAGTTTATTATGTAGAGGTGTAATATAAATGAAGAAAAAAAATACAAAAGCAACTTGCAGAAAAAGTATTACTTTTTTGACAGCGGCAATATTGACGGCGGCGCTTGCCGGAGGTCAGGCCTTGCCGGCGGCTGCAGGTGATTACCATACAGAAATTGAAAAGTGGACATTGATTCCTGATAATGTAACCATAGATGAACCAACAGAATTATATAATGTATCGTTACCGGGCAGTGATTACGGCAGCCTTTACTGGGTAAATGATTCTTATGTTCCCACAGAGCGTGTGCAGTCCTGCGAGGTGGTTTTTGAGCCGGCAGAAGGAGTAGACCTGTCAGGACTTTCCGGATGGGACAGCGAAGCAGGTGTTCTTACCGGGTATGTTACGGTAGTTGTAAATAATCTGGATTCGGATTATGAGGAAGACGAAAATTCTGATTATGAAGATGATTCCGATTATGAAGATGAGGATTATGAGGAAGAATATGAAAATGATTCTGAAGAGGATGACAGTGAGGCAGAGGAGTCATCGGATTCTTCAGATGATGATGCATCTTCCGATATGGAAAATGGTATAACAGGAACGCCGGTGCCCACAGAGGAAGCAGAAGTGACAGGAACCCCTGCCCCCACAGAAGGAACGGAAGTGACAGGAACCCCTGCACCTACTGAGGGAGCAGAAGTGACAGGAACACCGGTTCCCACAGAAGGAGCAGAAGTGACAGGAACGCCGGTGCCCACAGAGGGAGCAGAAGTGACAGGAACCCCTGCCCCCACAGAAGGAACAGAGGTGACAGGAACGCCGGTGCCCACAGAAGAGCCGGACAGCATATTTGATGAAGAAGAACTTCCGGAGGAGGAACGCCCTGTAACGGTGGAGAATGAAGAAGAGCTCACAGAGGATGAGATTCAGGATTATGCACAGTCCAATCACAGCTGCGCAGGAATTTCCGTTTCCGGAATTGAGCTTCCGTGGTATGTACAGTTTCGTGTCAGCGGCGGTGAGAGTTATGAATACACCAATGAAGACAGCGCCGAGATTTTCCGTTCTTATGAATTTGAACTGTGGGATCTGAAAAATGATACGGAATATGAGATTCCGGATGGAGAATATATCAGTGTAACAGTTCCGGTCAAGGCAGGATACGAGTATACGGTGGAGCATCATCTTGATAACGGTGCAATGGAAACCATTATTCCAAGTGTGGAAGGAAGCATAATGGTATTCAGTACCCATTCCTTTAGTCCTTTTGGAATTGCGGGAAGCAGACCTCTTGTGGGAGATGATGTGAATAGTATTATCTATCCCACGATTACACCGACTGCAGCACCACGTGCAACGCAGGCACCTTCAGTGACCAGCGCGGTTTCAGGCGGAAACAGCAGCAGTACGGTTTCAGCAGGAAGCAGCAGTAACAGCAGCAACATTGCCGGAGGAAGCAGCGGCAGCAGTACGGTACCGGCCGGAAGCAGTAATAACAGCACCGGCAATGTTTCCGGAGAGTATTCCGGCAGCAGTACCTCCGCTTCAGTCAACACCGGAGATTATACTGCCATTCTTCCCTTTGTGATTATGATCGCAGCAGCGGCAGTGATAATTATTGTGGTTATCATTGTCCGGAAAAAGAAATAATACGGAGAATACATAAACCGGCCCTTCCATATATTTCATATGGGAGGGTTTTTTATGAAAATGAGGGCAGTACTGAAATCTCTTTTATTATCCTATCTGTTTACAGGAGGGCTGCTTCTTCTTCTGGCATTATTGTTATTCTGGCTGGATCTGGGAGAAGGGCCGGTAATGGCAGGGATTGCGGCAATATATGTGATTTCCTGCTTTGCAGGCGGAATGCTTTGTGGAAAAATACTGCGGAAAAATAAGTATTTCTGGGGAATAATTACGGGATTGAGCTACTTTCTGCTTCTGGCTGCAGTGTCTTTTGCGGTTAAAGGAAAATGGGATATGGATATACAGCATACGATAACCACATTCTGCATGTGTCTGGGCGGCGGAGCCCTTGGAGGAATGCTTTCCTGAAACTCCTTCGGCATATAAAAAAAGGCTTTTAAATTAAAAGGTTTTATGCTATACTATCTTGAGAATATTTTACAAGAGGAGGATCCTATAATGAAACATATCAAAACATTAAATACAAAGAATCTGCAGAACACTGTAAAAAAAGGCGGATGCGGTGAGTGCCAGACATCTTGTCAGTCTGCTTGCAAAACTTCCTGTACAGTAGGAAACCAGAGCTGCGAGCACAAATAAAAAAAGACTGTGCGGATATTAAGCAGCGGTAAGCGCCGCTGCTTATCTTGCGCTTAGAAAGGATTTCAGAAAAATGAGTCTGATTCACCGTTATCAGAGCAATGGTTATAACATTGTACTGGATATCAACAGCGGATGTATTCATCTTGTTGATCAGCTTACATATGAGATACTTCCGTGGATAGAGGAAGGCCTTTCTGCGGACGCCATTGCGGAAAAAATGGGAGACCGTTATAACAGAGAGGATATACTGACAGCAGTATCGGAATGCGAAAAGCTGAAAGAAGAAGGAATGCTTTTCACAAAAGATATTTATGAGAATATTATTGATGAGTTTTCCAAAAACCGTCAGACAGTGGTTAAGGCGCTGTGTCTGCATATTGCCCATGACTGTAATCTGGCGTGTCGTTACTGTTTTGCAGAAGAAGGGGAATATCATGGAAGGCGTGCCCTGATGTCCTTTGAAGTAGGAAAGAAGGCACTTGATTTTCTGATTGCCAATTCCGGTTCAAGAAAAAATCTGGAAGTGGATTTTTTTGGCGGCGAACCTCTTTTGAACTGGCAGGTCGTGAAGCAGCTTGTAAATTACGGACGTGAACAGGAAAAAATTCACAATAAGAAGTTCCGTTTTACTTTAACTACAAATGGTGTGCTGCTTAATGACGAGATTATGGAGTTCTGTAATCGGGAGATGGCAAACGTGGTATTGAGCGTGGACGGACGTAAGGAAGTGCACGATTATATGCGGCCCTTCCGCAAAGGAGCCGGAAGCTATGATCTGATCATGCCTAAATTTCAGAAATTTGCGGAGTCCAGAAACCAGGATAAATATTATGTGAGAGGAACTTTCACACATCATAATCTGGATTTTTCCAGAGATGTGCTTCATCTTGCAGATCTGGGCTTTAAACAGATTTCCGTGGAGCCGGTGGTGGCACCGGATTCAGAAGATTACGCTATTCGGGAAGAGGATATACCCAAAATCATGGAAGAGTATGACATTCTTGCAAAAGAAATGATCCGCCGGGAAAAGGCAGGACAGGGTTTTAATTTCTTTCATTTTATGATCGATCTCACCGGAGGTCCATGTGTATACAAGCGTCTTTCCGGATGTGGTTCCGGTACAGAATATCTTGCAGTTACTCCGTGGGGGGATCTGTATCCCTGTCATCAGTTTGTGGGAGAAGAACAGTATCTTATGGGAAATGTGGATGAGGGAATTACCAGTCCCTCCATACGTGAACATTTTTCAGGATGCAATGTTTATACAAAACCTGCATGCAAGGACTGTTTTGCCAGATTTTACTGCAGCGGAGGATGTGCTGCAAATGCATTCCATTTCCAGGGGGATATTAATGGAAATTATGAAATCGGCTGTGAACTTCAGCGAAAGCGTGTGGAGTGCGCAATTATGATAAAAGCCGCTTTGGCGGAATAAAGAAAATATATAAGAAGGGAAAAAGCAATGAAAAAAAGTAGAGGAATTGTGGTGCTGCTTCTTACCGTGATCTGTACGGCATTCCTGTGCTATACTGCTGGCTTTGGACTTGGCCCGGGAAAAACCGGTTCTGCCCGCAATATTAACACAGGCCTGGATCTTTCCGGTGGTGTCAGCATTACCTACCAGACCAAGGAAGCAAATCCCAGCAGTGAGGATTTGGCAGACACCCGTTATAAGCTTCAGAAACGTGTGGAGCAGTATAGTACAGAGGCACAGGTTTACCTGGAGGGAGACAATCGTATTAACGTTGAAATCCCGGGTGTAACAGATGCCAATGCTATTCTGGAGGAACTGGGAAAACCGGGTTCTCTTTGCTTCATCGAACAGACAGATGATGACGGAAACACAAACTTTGAGTATGATGCAAACAGTGAAAGCGGATATGTTCTTTCCAGAACACTGGAGGAAATCCGTGAGGCAGGATCTGTTGTTCTGGAAGGAAGCGATATCGCAGACGCAGAAGGCGGTGCATATGAAGATAATTCAGGTTCCCGCGAATATGCAGTCAACCTTACCTTGACTGATGAAGGAAAGACAAAATTTGCAGAGGCTACAGAAGCCAATGTGGGAAAACAGATTGCTATTGTTTATGATAACAGCATTTTAAGCGCACCAAATGTAAAAGAAGCCATTACCGGTGGAAAGGCACAGATCGACGGAATGTCCAGCACAGAAGAAGCACAGGAACTGGCATCCTTTATCCGTATCGGTTCTCTGACTCTGGAGCTGGAAGAGCTTCGTTCCAGCGTTGTTGCTGCACAGCTTGGTGTGGAAGCCATCGCTACCAGTATTAAGGCTGGTGCCATCGGTCTTCTGATCGTTATGCTTTTCATGATTATTGCATACCGTATTCCCGGTGTGGTTGCATCTCTTGCACTTGTGCTTTACACGGCAATGATGCTGATCACCATCAATGCATTTGATATTACACTGACACTTCCGGGTATTGCAGGTATCATCCTGGGTATCGGTATGGCAGTGGATGCAAACGTAATCATCTATGCGCGAATCAAGGAAGAAATCGGAGCGGGTGTTTCTGTTAGAAATGCTATTAAGAGCGGTTTCAGCAAAGCATTTTCCGCAATTTTCGATGGAAACATTACAACATTGATCGCAGCCTGTGTGCTCATGTGGCTGGGTTCAGGCAGTGTAAAGGGCTTCGCCTATACACTGGCACTTGGTATTGTGATTTCCATGTTTACAGCTCTTGTGATTTCAAGGCTGATCATGTATGCAGTGTATGCAGTGGGAATCCGTGATCCTAAATATTATGGAAGTGTTACACATCGTGAGCCGATTAATTTTGTGGCAAAGAGAAAGATATTCTTTACCATTTCCATTATTTTAGTATTATGTGCGCCGTTATTTATGGCAATCCACAGCAAAACAGACGGAAAGGCTCTTAACTACAGTCTGGAATTCTCAGGTGGAACTTCTACAAATGTTACCTTTAATGAGGATATGGACATTAAGCAGATTGATGCAGAGGTAGTTCCCATTGTTGAAGAGGTTACCGGCGATAAGAATGTACAGACAACAAAGGTTGTGGGAACAAATCAGGTTATGATCAAAACCCGTGCCCTTTCTCTGGACGAACGTGAGGCGCTTAATCAGGCAATGGTGGATAATTTTGACGTAGACGAAAGCCTGATTTCTGCAGAGAGCATTTCCGCTACTGTCAGCAAGGAGATGCGTCAGGATGCAGTCGTTGCGGTAATCGTTGCAACCATCTTTATGCTGCTTTATATCTGGTTCAGATTTAAGGATATCCGTTTTGCAGGAAGCTCCGTACTGGCTCTTCTTCATGATGTCCTGGTTGTACTTGCATTTTACGCAGTGGCAAGAGTATCCGTTGGTAATACATTTATTGCATGTATGCTGACCATTGTAGGTTATTCCATCAATGCGACCATCGTTATCTTCGACCGTATCCGTGAAAATCTGAGTACCGCAGGCCGTCAGCCGGACCTGGACTACATTGTAAATAACAGTATTACCCAGACACTGACAAGAAGTATTTATACATCCTTTACTACATTTGTTATGGTGGCAGTGCTTTATATTATGGGTGTATCCTCCGTACGTGAATTTGCCCTTCCTCTGATGGTCGGCATTCTTTGCGGAGCATATTCTTCTGTATGTATCACCGGTTCATTATGGCTTGTAATGAAAAGAAAATTCACCGGAAAAGCAGAGCCTGTAAAAGCTGTTGCGGCAAAAAGCAGCCAGCCTAAAAAGGCTTCAGAATCCAAAACTCCTGCAGCTCCGGTAAATACACCTTCTCAGCCTAAGAAGAAAAACAGAAAGAGAGTAGCAGAGCGTCTTGCTGCACAGGAGGCAGCAAAACAGGAAGCGGAAAAGAAAGATGAATAATCTTTGATTTTTATCCCGGACAGGGCAATGCCTGCCCGGGATTCTTTATTCCTGAAAGGAGAAAAAATGGAAAAATGGGTAGTGACAGCTAAAAAGGCAGATTTTCAGTCTATAGGGAAGAAATATGGAATAGATCCTGTGATTGCACGTCTGATCCGAAACAGAGATGTGGTGGAGGATGAAGATATACGGAGATATCTTTATGGTACAGTGAAGGAACTGCCTTCGCCATGGCTTCTGAAGGACATGAAAAAAACAGTGGACTGTATTTTCGAAAAAATCAGAGAAAATAAAAAAATCCGTATTTTGGGTGATTATGATATTGACGGTGTTACTTCAACATATATTCTGCTGAAAGGTCTGAAAAGGCTTGGTGCCAGAGTAGATACATATATTCCGGACCGTATCGCGGACGGCTATGGGATCCATCTTCACCTCATTGAAAAGGCCCTGGAGGATGGAATAGATACTGTTATTACATGTGACAATGGTATTGCTGCATCGGAAGAAATTGCATATGCAAAGAAAAAGGGAATGACCCTGCTTGTGACAGATCATCACGAAATTCCTTTTCGGGAGGAAAAAGGCAAAAAAATCTGGATGCTTCCTCCGGCAGATGCCATTATTAATCCCAAACAGCAGGATTGTCCTTATCCGCAGAAAAATCTCTGCGGCGGAGCAGTGGCCTTTAAACTGGTCAGTGCGTTATATGAAGCAGGCAGGGTTCCTATGGAAGAACTGGAGGATTTCTATGAATTTGTGGCCATTGCCACAGTTGGTGATGTGATGGATCTTCAGGGTGAAAACAGAGTACTTGTGAAAGAAGGTCTGAATCGCCTTTCTCACACAAAAAATCCCGGTCTTCGGGCACTGATTCAGGCAAATGGTCTGGAGGATTCCAAAATCACGGCATATCATGTGGGTTTTGTGCTGGGACCATGCATCAATGCCAGCGGGCGTCTTGATACAGCATCAAGATCTCTGAAGCTGCTATGTGCAGATTCCTATGATGAGGCAAAACGACTGGCCGGAGATCTGACTGCTTTGAACGTAAGCAGAAAAGCGTTGACAGAACAAGGAAAGGAACAGGCTTTTTCTCTGATAGACACAACAAGTCTCAGGGAGGATCCGGTTCTGGTGGTTTATCTGCCGGACTGCCATGAAAGTCTTGCAGGAATTATTGCAGGCAGGATACGGGAAAAGTACCATAAGCCGGCGTTTGTACTTACGGATGGAGCTTCCTGCGTGAAAGGCAGCGGCCGGTCCATTGAGGCGTATTCCATGTATGAAGAACTGGTAAAATGCGCAGATCTGCTGGAACAGTTCGGCGGTCATCCAATGGCAGCCGGTTTTTCTCTGAAAAAAGAGAACGTTGAGACATTACGAAAGCGGCTGAATGAAAACTGTACTCTGAAAAAAGAAGATTTTATTCCTAAGATCGTAATTGATGTACCAATGCCTGTGTCTTATATAAGTAAGAATCTTGTGAAACAGATATCTCTTCTGGAGCCCTTTGGGAAAGGAAATACCAGGCCGCTTTTTGCCCAGAAAGGACTGCGGGTTTTAAGCGGCCGTATATTAGGCAGGAATCAGAATGTGGCCAAAGTAACACTGATGGATTCTTCAGGTTTTACCATAGATGGAATATATTTTGGAGAAGCAAGGGAGTTTTTGGATTACGCAGAAGGGAAAGCATCTGTCAGTGTAACTTATTATCCGGAGATCAATTGCTACCAGGGGCGTGAAAAAATGCAGGCCGTGATTCAGAATTACTGCTGAATGCCGGATTTAGGCGGCTCCTGTCGGGTTTTGGATTGATTATCCTAAAAAAAAGTGTTATACTAAAAGTTGTCTATAAAAACATTAGGAGGAATGGAATTTATGAAAAAGATTGAAGAATATGTAAGAAGCATACCGGATTTTCCGGAGCCGGGAATTATATTTCGTGATGTTACCAGTATTCTGCAGGATGCAGATGGATTGAAGCTGGCCATTGATTCCATGCAGGAATGTTTAAAAGACGCAGACGTGGACGTAATTGTCGGCACAGAATCAAGAGGATTTATCTTTGGAGTGCCGATTGCCTATAATCTCCATAAACCTTTTGTACCGGTACGCAAAAAAGGCAAGCTTCCCTGTGAAACAATTTCCAGAAGCTACGATCTGGAATATGGAAGTGCTACCATTGAAATGCATAAGGATTCTATTAAACCGGGCCAGAAGGTTGCCCTGGTGGATGATCTGATTGCTACCGGAGGAACTATCGAAGCAGCGATCAAAATGATCGAAGAGCTGGGAGGAGAGGTTGTAAAAGTAGTATTTCTGATGGAACTCGCAGGACTGAAGGGACGGGAGAAACTGAAAGGATACGATGTGGAGTCCGTCATTTGCTATGAGGGAAAATAAAATAAGTGTTTTGGATACCGTCATTTTAATTTGTACTACAGGCAGGTGGAATGGATGACAGAAATAATACACGTAGAAGAAAAAGAAAATAGCGCCATGCAGGTGGAAAAAGAAAAACTGGAATCTGTAAAGAAAGCGGATGCCGCAGTCAAAACCATGCATGATTTTACAAGTCCTGAGGAATTGTATCGGGAACTGATGGAAGGAATACGAAAATATCATCCTTCCACAGATCTGTCCATGGTGGAAAAAGCATATAATGTGGCAAAAGAGGCACATAAAGATCAGAAAAGAAAATCAGGAGAGCCGTATATTATACATCCGCTCTGTGTTGCCATCATTCTGGCAGATCTGGAGCTGGACAAGGAAACCATTGTGGCAGGCCTTCTTCATGATGCCGTGGAAGATACCTGGATGACATATGAAGAGGTAGAGAAGGAATTCGGCTCCGATGTTGCAAATCTTGTGGATGGAGTTACCAAGCTGGGACAGCTGTCTTATTCCAAGGACAAGGTGGAGGTTCAGGCTGAGAATCTCCGTAAGATGTTCCTTGCCATGGCGAAAGATATCCGTGTGATTCTGATCAAGCTGGCGGACCGTCTTCATAATATGCGTACACTCCAGTATATGTCCCCTGAAAAGCAGAAAGAAAAAGCCAAGGAGACCATGGAGATTTATGCACCGATCGCTATGCGGCTGGGTATTTCCAAGCTGAAGGTGGAGTTGGATGACCTGTCACTGAAATATCTGAAACCGGATGTATATTATGATCTGGTGGATAAAATCGTAATGCGAAAAAGTGTCCGCGAGGAATTTGTGGGTTCTATCGTTAAAACGGTAAAACAGCATATGGATGATGCCAGGATAAAGGCACAGGTCGACGGGCGTGTAAAGCATTTTTTCAGTATATACAAAAAAATGGTCAATCAGGATAAGACGCTGGATCAGATTTATGACCTGTTTGCCGTACGAATCCTGGTGGATACTGTTAAAGACTGTTATGCAGCTTTGGGTGTGATCCACGAAATGTATAAACCTATTCCGGGGAGATTTAAGGATTATATTGCAATGCCCAAACCGAACATGTATCAGTCTCTTCATACAACACTGATCGGGCCAAATGGACAGCCCTTTGAGATTCAGATCCGTACCTTTGAGATGCATAAGACGGCAGAATATGGTATTGCCGCTCACTGGAAGTATAAAGAATCCTCTGACGGAAAAGTACCTGTGGGCAAAGGTGAGGAGGAGAAGCTGAACTGGCTTCGTCAGATTCTGGAGTGGCAGAGAGACATGTCCGATAACCGGGAATTTATGAGTCTTTTGAAAAATGACCTGGATCTTTTTGCGGACAGTGTATATTGTTTTACACCTCAGGGTGATGTAAAAACACTTCCTCATGGCTCAACTCCCATTGATTTTGCCTACAGCGTTCACAGTGCCGTAGGAAACAAAATGGTAGGAGCACGGGTAAACGGAAAGCTGGTTCCCATTGAGTATCAGATCTGCAACGGTGACCGGATTGAGATCATAACTTCCCAGAATTCCCAGGGACCCAGCCGCGACTGGCTTAAGATCGTAAAAAGCACTCAGGCGAAAAACAAGATCAATCAGTGGTTCAAAAAGGAACTGAAGGAAGACAATATTTTAAAGGGTAAGGAAATGCTTGCCCAGTATGCAAAAACAAAAGGCTTCAAGATTGGGATTTATACAAAACCCCAGTACCTGGAAGCGGTTATGAGAAAATATGGTTTCCGTGACTGGGATTCTGTACTGGCAGCTATCGGTCATGGTGGACTGAAAGAAGGTCAGGTCTTTAACAAACTTGTGGAGGCCTATGACAAAGAAAACAAAAAGAATCTGACAGATGAGCAGGTTCTTGAGGCAACAGCGGAAGCCCAGGAGAAGCTTCACATTGCAAAAAGCAAGGGTGGAATTCTTGTCAAGGGAATTCATGATGTTGCAGTTCGTTTTTCCAAATGCTGCAGTCCTATTCCCGGCGATGAGATCGTTGGATTTGTAACCCGCGGTCGTGGAATTACCATTCATCGAACGGACTGTGTCAATGTGATCAATATGACTGAGCTCGACCGCAGCCGGCTGATCGAAGCGGAGTGGCAGAGACAGGATTCCAAAGCGACTGAGAAATATATGGCTGAAATCAATGTCTACGCCAACAATCGGACAGGACTTCTGGTGGATCTTTCCAAGATATTTACGGAACGGAAAATTGACGTCAGAAGCATTAACAGCCGTACAAACAAACAGGAAAAGGCAACCATATCTTTAAGTTTCAATGTGGGAAGCAAGGAGGAACTGAACAGTCTGATCGAAAAAATACGTCAGGTTGAAAGCGTAATTGATGTAGAAAGAGCTACAGGCTGAGAGGGAGTAATATATGGCAAAAATGGAATTACAAAAAAGCATACTTGGTCCTGTATGCACTAATTGTTATTTTATTATGAATAAAGACACCAGGGAACTGCTTCTTGTGGATCCGGCAGCAGAGGCCGATGCGATCATCAAAAAGATTACGGATATGGGAGCTGTTCCTGTGGGAATTCTTCTTACCCATGGACATTTCGATCATATTATGGGAGTAAACGGGGTAAAGGAGAAATACGATATTCCTGTTTATGCATATTGTAAGGAGCAGGAAATGCTGTCGGATGCCTCAGTGAACATGTCTTCATTTTACGGGGCCTGTACAGTAAAAGCAGATCATCTTCTCAATGATCTGGACGTTTTTGAAGCTGCAGGTTTTTCCATTCAGGTCCTTCATACACCGGGCCATACAAAAGGAAGCTGCTGTTATTACCTTTCTGAGGAAAATGCACTTTTCAGCGGTGATACTTTGTTCTGTGGCTCCGTTGGACGGACAGATTTTCCCGGAGGAAGTATGTCGGAGATTGTACGCAGCCTTCACCGTCTGCTGGATTCTCTGCCGGAGGATACAAATGTTTATCCGGGACATGATACGTTTACTACAATCGGGTATGAAAAGAGGTATAATCCATTTGTATAGAATTGCACTCCTGTTTTGGAACAGGGATTTTGAACATGATGTTTATGAATTGGTTAAGGCATTTTATCCGGAAGCAGAAATTCATACTCTTTACCGTCAGGACGGGGAAGAGTATGATCTCTGTCTGATGGTAGAACGCAGAGAAGACCAGTATATTCTGTATTATCAAAATGAAGCTCACAAGGGTACAGCCTGTGCCGATGTGATTGAAGGGCATGATGGAGATGCCCTTATTTCTTGTGAGGAACCGGAGAAAAAGAAAAATAAAACTGCCCATGAGCTTCGTAAACAAAATAAGGATGCAATAAAGTTTGCCCTCTATCAGGTGCTTACGAAGCTGACTGGCAGAACGCTTCCCTGGGGAAATCTTACAGGAATACGTCCGGCCAAGCTGGCAATGGGTATGTTGGAGGCAGGTATGCCCAATACGGAAATTGCCGCAGTTATGAGGGAAAAATATTGTGTAAGTCCCCAAAAGGCTGCTCTGGCCATAACCATTGCAAACAGAGAGCGGGAAATCCTGAAAGACATAGATTACGAAAAAGGATATAGCCTTTATATAGGAATTCCCTTTTGTCCAAGCATCTGTTTGTATTGTTCCTTCAGTTCTTATCCGCTGAAACAGTGGCAGAGCCGGGTGGAACTGTATATGGATGCTCTGTGCCGGGAAATCCGGGAAGTGGCGCCAATGATGAAGGGACGAAAGCTGGATACAGTCTATATCGGAGGCGGCACCCCTACAACTCTGGAACCTGACCAGTTAAGAAGACTTCTGGATACGGTTGGGGAAGCTTTCGGATATGATGGAATCTGTGAGTTTACGGTGGAAGCCGGACGGCCGGACAGCATAACAAAAGAAAAGCTGGAAGCTTTGCGGGAATTTCCTGTAAACAGAATTTCAGTGAATCCCCAGACGATGAACCAGATCACACTGGATATAATCGGAAGACGTCATACGGTTCATCAGACAAAAGAGGCATTTTATCTGGCTCGGGAAACCGGATATAACAATATTAACATGGATTTAATCGTGGGATTGCCTGGAGAAGACATATCCATGGTAAAAAACACGTTGGATCAGATTAAGGAATTGAAACCGGACAGTCTTACCGTTCATTCTCTGGCAGTGAAACGGGCAGCACGTCTGAATATGTTTAGGGATCAGTATCAGGAAATGACTTTTGAGAATAATCAGGAGATCATGGATCTGACCACCAGGACCGCTTATGAGATGGGAATGGGGCCGTATTATCTTTACCGTCAGAAAAATATGAAAGGCAATTTTGAAAATGTTGGCTATGCAGAGGTTGACAAAGCCGGAATTTACAATATACTGATTATGGAAGAAAAACAGCCGATCATTGCCCTTGGGGCAGGTGGCTCTTCCAAACTGGTATTTGATCATGGAAAGAGGATAGAACGTGTGGAAAATGTAAAAGATGTTACCAATTATATTGACCGCATCGACGAGATGATCGAAAGGAAACGGGCAGGCATAGAAGCCTGGCTGTAGGCAGAATAGGAGGCTTATCCTTGAGTACGGCACAAACGACAACAATGAGCAGTCAGGAAAGAATTCTGGAATTTAACTTATTAACAGAGCTCAATCATGGCATGACTGTCAGCAATCTGGCTTATGCGGTGGCGGAAGAACTGGGGCTGCCGCAGAATCAGTGTTACGAGCTGGCTGTGGCGGGAATGCTTCATGATATTGGCAAACTGAAGCTGACGGGATATATTAACGGGCAGGAACAGGATCCCCTTGTTATTGAAGAACTGAAATATGTCCGGATGCATTCCTCTCTGGGATATGAAGAACTGCAGGGACAGGGATATTCGGATTTTATATTGGAAAGTGTTTTGTATCATCATGAAAATTATGACGGGAGCGGTTATCCGTCCAACAAAAGCGGAGATGATATACCTATTGGCGCACGGATCATTCGTGTTTGTGATGTGTATGCGGCGCTCTGCTCTGACCGCCCTTACAGAAAAGCATTTGAATTTGATTCTGTGATGGAATTAATGATAGAAGAAGTGAAAAATTTTGATATGCGTGTTTTTCTCGCATTTCAGAGAGTGGTTCATAAATAAAGGAGGATAGCATGGCATTAAAGAAAAAACCGGTAACGGGAATGAAAGACATTTTACCTAAAGAGATGGAAATCCGCAATTATGTTATGAATATGATTCGGGAGACTTATGGTACATTCGGTTTTTCTTCCATTGAAACTCCCTGTGTGGAGCATATTGAGAATTTAAGCAGTAAACAGGGCGGAGAAAATGAAAAACTGATTTTTAAAATTTTAAAAAGAGGCGAGAAGCTGAAACTGGAAACGGCAAAGGGAGAAGCAGATCTGGTGGATTCAGGTCTTCGTTATGACCTGACAGTTCCGCTTTCCAGATATTATTCCAATAATGCAAATGAGCTTCCGGCTCCTTTTAAAGCACTGCAGATGGGAAATGTATGGAGAGCGGATCGCCCCCAGAGAGGGCGCTTCCGTCAGTTCATGCAGTGTGATATTGATATACTGGGTGAGCCGACTTACCTGGCAGAGATCGAACTTGTTCTGGCTACCACAACTTTACTTGGAAAGCTTGATTTTCATAACTTTACTATCCGCATAAATGACCGCAAAATCCTAAAAGCAATGGCGCAGTACAGTGGTTTTCCGGCTGAAAGCTATGATACGGTGTTCATTATTCTGGACAAAATGGACAAAATCGGTCTTGAAGGTGTGGCAGAGGAACTGGAAAAAGAAGGATTTGCAAAAGAAAGCATTGAGACATATCTTGGACTTTTCAGAGAAATTACAAATGACGTGGAAGGTGTAAGATATTGCAGAGAAAAATTGAAAGATGTTCTTGATCCCAAAGTTGCAGAGGATCTGGAGACGATTATCACTACAGTGGATGCAGTGAAGACCGCTGATTTCAAAATTTCATTCGATCCAACTCTGGTAAGAGGAATGTCTTACTACACCGGGCCGATTTTTGAAATCGCCATGGATGAATTCGGCGGCAGTGTGGGCGGCGGCGGACGCTATGATGAGATGATCGGTAAATTTACAGGCAACAATACAAGTGCCTGCGGTTTCTCCATTGGATTTGAGAGAATTGTTATGCTTTTGCTGGAAAGAGGTTATGAAGTACCGGGCAAAAAGGGCAAAAAAGCATATTTGATCGAAAAGAATATGCCTGCAGACAAGCTTCTGGTAATTCTGAAAAAAGCAGAGGAAGAGAGAAGTGCAGGCACACAGGTTAATATTTCTATCATGAAAAAGAATAAAAAATTCCAGAAGGATCAGCTTGCAGCAGAAGGCTATACTGAGGTGGAAGAGTTCTTTAAGGATAGAATGTAATGAGGAGGAAAAAATAGCATGGCGGAAAGTATGAAGGGTCTGCACAGAAGCTGTCGATGTGCAGAAGTGACAAATGAAATGATCGGCAGTGAGATTACTTTGATGGGCTGGGTTCAGAAGGCAAGAGATAAAGGCGGTATTGTTTTTGTAGACCTTCGTGACCGTTCCGGAATTATGCAGCTGATTTTTGAAAACGGCAGTATTGATGAGGCTGGTTTTGAAAAAGCAGGAAAGTTGAGAAGTGAATTTGTTATTGCAGTAACAGGTATTGTGGAAAAAAGAGGCGGCGCAGTAAACAAAAATCTGCCGACCGGCGAAATTGAGCTTCGTGTAAATTCTCTCCGTGTACTGGCTGAATCAGAGGTTCCCCCTTTTCCCATTGAGGAAAACAGCAAAACAAAGGATGAGATTCGCTTAAAATACCGTTATCTGGATTTAAGGAGGCCGGATCTTCAGAGAAATATCATGCTGAAGAGCAAAGTAGCCATGCTGACCCGTCAGTTCTTCGCAAAAGAAGGTTTTCTGGAAATTGAGACACCAATGCTGGGAAAAAGTACTCCGGAAGGAGCAAGAGATTATCTCGTTCCATCAAGAGTTCATCCGGGATGCTTTTACGGACTTCCTCAGTCGCCGCAGCTCTATAAGCAGCTTCTGATGTGTTCCGGCTATGACCGCTATATTCAGATTGCAAGATGCTTCCGTGATGAGGATCTTCGTGCAGACCGTCAGCCGGAATTTACACAGATAGACATGGAGCTTTCTTTTGTAGACGTAGATGATGTAATCGATGTAAATGAACGTTTCCTTGCATTCCTTTTTAAAGAAGTGCTGGATGTGGATGTTAAGCTCCCGATTCAGCGGATTACCTGGCAGGAGGCAATGGATCGCTTTGGTTCTGATAAACCGGATATGCGTTTTGGCATGGAGCTGCATGATGTAGGAGAAATTGTAAAAGACTGTGGTTTTGGTGTGTTTACAGGAGCACTGGAAAACGGAGGAAGTGTTCGTGGTATCAATGCCAAAGGACAGGGATCTATGCCGCGTAAAAAAATTGACAAGCTGGTAGAGTTTGCAAAAGGCTATGGCGCCAAAGGACTTGCCTATATTGCAATCGCTGAAGACGGAACAAGGAAATCTTCTTTTGCAAAATTTATGACAGAAGAGGAAATGGATGCTCTGGTTGCGGCAATGGATGGTATGCCGGGAGACCTTCTTCTTTTTGCTGCAGATAAGAAGAAGCTGGTTTATGATGTTCTGGGGGCTCTTCGTCTGGAGCTGGCAAAACAGATGGAGCTTCTGGATAAGAATGAATTCTGCTTTGTATGGGTTACGGAATTCCCTCTGCTGGAGTGGGATGAAGAGGAGAATCGTTTCACAGCAATGCATCATCCGTTTACCATGCTTATGGATGAAGATCTGGAGCTTTTGGACACAGACCCCGGTAAGGTTCGTGCAAAGGCTTACGACATTGTATTAAACGGAAATGAAATCGGAGGAGGAAGCGTCCGGATCCATCAGAATCATATTCAGGAAAAAATGTTTGAGAAGCTGGGATTCACAAAAGAAGCAGCCTATGAACAGTTCGGATTCCTTCTGGATGCTTTTAAATACGGAGTTCCGCCTCACGCAGGACTGGCATACGGTCTTGACCGTCTTGTAATGCTTATGGCAAAAGCAGACAGTATTCGTGATGTGATCGCATTTCCTAAAGTAAAGGATGCATCCTGCCTGATGACACAGTCTCCAAGCCAGGTCAGCGAAGAGCAGTTAAAGGAGCTCAGCCTGCAGGTCGATACAGAGGAAAAATAATCATACATCCTGTTTTAAGGGGATATATAAAATGCCGCGGAGGTTAATATGACCTGCCGCGGCATTTGACATAACATAGAATATATTTTTGATTGAAATCTATTCGTAAGTTTCTTCTTCATCCACAGGAGTAGTGGTCAGTGTGCCAAAAATGGCATTTCCAAGTTCTTCACTGCCATTTTCCAATGACCAGGAGATTCCGTCATTAACCAGATGGAAAACTGCTGTTGATGTATGGGTGCTTTTATTATCCTGTATATTTTTCAGAAGAAGCTGCAGGGAATAGTTGGCACGTTTTTCAGATCCGTCAATGACAGCGTCCGTTGAAGACAAATAAGTATCCAGTTCTTCCTGATATGCAGAAAGGATGCTTTCACTGTCAAAGGAAGTGATTTTGGCTTCTACTATTGCACTATAGCCCTCGGAGGTACTTCCTGTTATTTCATAATTGAATTTTTTATGTACCTGCTCTACCAGTGCGGAAGCTATGGCATTTTTATCAGAGTCAGTGGTGTTTAAAAGACTTTCCACGCCCAAGAAATTACTCATTTCTTCAACATTCATTTTTTTGAGGGTCTTTAAATAGACGGCAAGGGTATCTTCGGGAGAAAGTATATCCGGATCGGACAGATAAGTGATCAGACCGCCGACAAGGTCATTTTCCAAAGTGGTCGTCCGTTTAATTTCCCATGTTCCATGTTTGTCGCTGCTTTTCTGGAGTTTTACCTCACAGTTTCTCTCTACGGTATCGTATTTGTGTGTTTTGAGCAGATGATTCAGCAGCAGATAACGGTCTGCAAGGGAATCGGTGTTTTCTTTGGTATCTTTGGAATCGACATCTGACAGGATTGCATTCCTCAGCCGTGAAGCAGCATAATCCTTTGCAAGAGCTTTGGAGTCCAGCGTACACAGACGCACGGAAGCAGTTGCCGATTGGTTTGACTTGTCAACATCAATGTCAAGAACTTTGTAGGAAAAGTCCTGAAAAAAGAGGAAAAAGACTTCTTTTACTTCATCAGACAGATCTGCATTTTCCGTTGAATCCGGAAATAGTTCCTGATAGGAAATGTACTTTAATGTGGTTTCTGAATCCAGGTTTTTCAGAAGGTCCAGTTCGTTTGTAATTGCTTTCTCTATATCTGTTTTTGATACACTGGAGCAGCCGATTATAAAAACAGCAAGTATAACAAGAAGAGGAAGCAGACGTTTTGCGATCTTCATGGGAGTTCTTTCCTTTCCAAAGTAGTCCGTTTTCTTCCGCTTATTATACCAGATAATGGACAAAATGTCAAAAAAGTATTAATGTAGTGGGTTTTTTATAAAAAAAAGATGAAAAATTTGTGAAATTTGCAGTGATTCTTAAGAAGACTTTTCTTTTTTTATCGAATCTGTTATTATAGGAACGTAAAATTAAGCTTATAGCCGCAGAAGCGGCATTGGAGGAAACCATGAAAAAAGGTATATTGATCGTTGGAGGGGTTTTGATTGCCGGAGCCGCAGGTGCGGGAGGATGGTATTACTTTAATCACATGGCCGGCGGGACATCATCCGGAGAGGATACGGTGTATGTGACGACGGTCAGCTCTCTTACCGGAAGCGTGGCAGGAGTAACGAGCCGTTTTGCAGGAGTGGTGGAACCCCAGGAGACGGTGGAGGTAAAAATAGAAAGCGGACGCAAGGTTACAAAGGTGGAAGTGAAGACAGGACAGCAGGTCAAAAAAGGTGAGCTGCTGTTTGAATATGACCTGAGCAGTATTCAGGAGGACCTTCAGGAAGCAAAGCTTGCGCTGGACCGCCTGAAAAATGAGGCATTGAGTCTTCAGGACCAGATTAATACTCTTGAGGCAGAAAAAAAGAAGGCATCGGCAGATAATCAGCTTTCCTATACTATTGAAATTGAAACAAATAAAATGAATCTGAAAAAAAATGAGTATGACCAGAAAAGTAAGGAGGCAGAAATCACAAAGCTTCAGAATGCAACGGGGAATACAGAGGTTCGAAGTGAGATAGACGGTATTATTCAGAAAATAGACAGCTCTAAGCTGGATAATGATGATGGAGATACTCTGGAGGAAGGAAGCGAGACATACAGCTCTTCGGATTCTGATGACAGCGGTGCCTTTATTACTATTCTCAGTACCGGTGCGTACAGGATCAAGGGAACGGTAAATGAGCAGAATATCAATTCTATCGTGGAGGGAAGCTCTGTAATAATCCGTTCCAGAGTGGACGAAAATCAGACCTGGCGCGGTACCATGGGGGCTGTTGACCGGGAAAACGGAAAGACCTCCTCAAGTGACATGTCAGCTTATGGCTTTTTTGACAGCAGTGGTGACTCACAGACATCTTCCAGTACATATCCCTTTTATGTGGAACTGGATTCATCTGATGGCCTGATGTTGGGACAGCATGTTTATATAGAGAATGATCTGGGGCAGGAGGATGAAAAAGACGGACTCTGGCTCAGTGATTTTTATATAGAAAACGTGGATGATACGGATCCTTACGTTTGGGCAGTGGATAAAAACGGTAAACTGGAAAAACGTGAGGTTGTCCTGGGAAGTTATGATGAATCTCTTGCAGAGTACGAAATTGTGGACGGACTGACAGAGGATGATAGCATTGCTTTTCCAACCGGAGAACTGGAGGAAGGCATGAATACAGTAGCCGGAACCGTGGATCAGATGATGAATTATCAGATGGATTACGCAGATTACGGTGATGGTGTGGAAGATGTTTATGATATTGATGACTGGGAAAGCGCAGATGATGTCATTGATATGGAGGATGAATTTGATGATGCCGCCTATATAGAGGATATGGATGAATACGAAGAGTATGATGTATCTGATATGGAAGACTCCGGGGATTATGAGATGTCAGATATGGAAGACTGGGAGGAAATGGACAGTTTTGATGAATAGATGGATGAAAGTGCAGAGAATACTCAGGATTCTGCCGGAACTTCATTGTATTGAAGGGAGCAGCTGACATGATTTTGGAATTGAAAGGAATATATAAAAATTATCAGCAGGGTAAAATGGACGTGCCTGTTCTGAAGAATGTGGATTTCTCCATGGAAGAAGGAGAGTATGTGGCAATTATGGGTCCCTCCGGTTCAGGAAAAACCACTTTGATGAATATTATCGGATGTCTGGATCAGCCTACCAGCGGAGAATTCTATCTGGATGGTCAGAATATCAGGACATGTACAGAAAATGAAATGTCCGATATCCGTCTCAATAAAATCGGATTTGTTTTTCAGAGCTTTCATCTGCTTCCAAGGCAGTCGGCTTTGTCGAATGTGGAAATGCCGTTGAATTATGCACATGTTCCCAGAAAGGAGCGTAAAGCCAGGGCATTAAAGGCTTTAGAACGAGTGGGACTGGCAGACAGAGTCGATTTTAGGCCAAAAAAACATTCCGGCGGACAGATGCCGCGTGTAGCTATTGCAAGGGCTATTGTAAACAATCCAAGGCTTTTGCTGGCAGATGAACCTACAGGTGCGCTGGACAGTAAATCAGGAGAACAGATCATGGAGTTATTCCACAGGCTGAATGAAGAAGGGGTATCCGTGCTGATGATTACTCATGATCCGGAGATTGCTGCCCATGCAAAACGCATTGTAATGATTCGGGACGGCGAGCTTCAGGAAAAGAGGTGCGCAGATGAAAAGATTTAAAAAACTTCTGATCGGTGTTCTTATTACTGCACTCGTGGCGGGGAGTCTGTATGGAGGACTCACTTATCTGAAGAAGAACAGTGAAAAGGAAGTGCTGGTGACAAGTGTGTCCGGTCTGGCCAGTGACTCTTATTATATGGCGAATACAAATCTGGAGGGTTATATCACAACCAGTGTTTCGCAGAATGTTACCATGGACAGCGATATGATCGTGGAAGAGGTAAATGTTCAGAAGGGTTCAGAGGTAAAAAAAGGAGATGTTCTGGTCAGCTTTGATATGACATTGGTTGAAATGGAACTGAATATAGAAAAGCTGAAAAGGGAGAAACTGAATCAGGATATCAAAAAGGCAGAACAGAGACTGGTAAGCCTTCAAAACGGAGGCCCCATTGAGGAGGAAAACCAGGATTCTGCTGATGATATTTCCGACACGGGAATTTCCGGTTCACAAAATGATACGGGAGAGACAGATGATGAGGCTTCTGCCCTGTCGTCAGTTAACGGAACCTATCTGGCAGCGGTCGTTCCCAGACTGTTTTTAACATCCTTTTCAGATGATACGGCTGAAAGCGTGGCTGGTGAAACAGATAGCAATGCATTTTCAGTTGCCGGCGAGGTTGCAGATGATTCCTTCTCCGAAAACGATAATTCATCAGATGGAGACACTGATTTTGGAGATGGAGGAGTGGTTCCCGGAACAGTTATTCAGGAAGAGCCCTTGCCAACAGTAATTCCTGAACCGGAAGATCCGTCTCCAACGGAAGCGCCTGTACCAACGGAAGTGCCTGTACCGACGGAAACACCATCTGATCCACAGTTTGATGACGGGATGGACGAAATTACTGACGGGGAACCGGATTTTTATCAGGTTCTGACATATGACACAGAGCCTTATGAAGGCACAGGAACAGAGGAAGACCCATATGTATTTTTATGCAGCTCAGCCAAAGGAAAGGTCATTTTAAAAGGTGAATTTCTGAACAGAATGGCAGGCTTTAATGCTGATGGAACGGAGCGTGTTGAACTGGGAGGAAGCTGGTTCCTGCTTGAGTTTCATCATAATGATACCATAGAGGATTTTACGAACAGAAAAGCTTCCTGCACAGGATATTTTCTCATTGACGGAAGCCTGCTGGAGGAAGCGGTGAACCGGTTTGCGGAAATTGAGTTGCTTCTGGATGATGCATCTCATTATGAAGATGGATGGGATGAGGATATGGAAGATATACTGCCGGAGGATGATGGCTGGGGAGAGGATAATAACAGCAGCGAAAGCAGCAGTACAATGACAAGAGCAGACGCCATTCGTCTTCAGAAAACCAGAATTGCCAGCCTGAACCTGGATGCGCAGGAAAGCGATATTAATATTGCCAAGCTGGAAAAGAAATTAAAACGTAAAGTTGTTTACAGTAAGCTGGACGGTGTGGTTTCTTATGTGGGCGACAGTTCTACCGCAAGCAGCTCACAGGAGACGTTTATCCGTGTAAAAAGCAAAGAAGGCTTTTATCTGACAGGAACAGTGGGAGAACTGATGCTGGATCAGGTTGAGGAAGGGACAGTTCTTAATTGTACCAGCTACGAGGTGGGAAGCTTTACAGCGACAGTGACAGATGTGTCTGATTATCCTGTATCTTCGGACAGCATGGGCTTTTCGGAAGGAAATCCCAACGTGTCATATTACAGCTTTACAGCTTCCATTGAAGATCAGAGTCTTCCGTTTCAGGACCAGGATTATATCAATGTTACATTAAATAACAATGTTAATTCCGGTAATAATATTGTGATCTACAAGGCTTTTGTCAGGACGGAGGATGGGATCAGTTATGTTTATAAAGACGATAACGGTGTATTGAAAAAGCAGATCGTCACAGTGGGACCAACAGTTGACAGCGGCTACAATGTCCTGATCAGATCCGGGATCACAAGAGACGATATGATTGCATTTCCCTATGGAGATGATGTAAAAGAGGGTGCAAAAACAAGAGAAGGTACTCTGGAAGAGATGTATGATTAACAGAAGGGAGAGATTTTATGATTGAAAATATACGCCTGGCTTTTCAGGGAATATGGTCACATAAAATGCGTTCTTTTCTGACCATGCTTGGAATTATTATCGGAATTGCGTCGATTATTGCTATTGTATCCACCATTCAGGGAACAAGTGAGCAAATTAAAGAGGATCTCATCGGTTCAGGAAGCAATACAGTCAATATTGACCTTTATGAAGGTGACAGTGAATATGATTCGGAGTACGGAAGCTCAAAGGCTGCACCGCTTTTGACAGATGACCAGAAGCAGGCCGTCCGTGATCTGGACTGTGTTGTTAATGCCACATTTTATCACAGTCGTTCCAACAGCAGTATTTATTATCAGAACGGCAGCTTTGATGGTGGAAAAATCTATGGTATTGATGAGTATTATCTTGATACCTGCGGTTATGTTCTTCAGGCCGGACGGGGATTTGTGGAAGAAGATTATAACACGTACCGTAAGGTTGCTATTGTTGACAGCAATGCTGCGGAGACGCTTTTTCCAAGTGAAAACCCTATCGGAAAAACTCTGGAGATTTCCAGGGAGCCTTTTGTAGTAGTCGGTGTTGTTAAACAAAAGGATAATTATCTGCCAAACATCGAATCTCTGTCAGAGTTTGAGGAATATTACCAGACAATGGTGGGAAGCGTTCTGATTCCCAATAGCTGCTGGCCTATTGTATTCAAATTTGACGAGGCTGAGAATGCGGTAATTAAGGCAGATACGACAGATAACATGAGTAAAGCGGGAAAAGAAGCCGCAACGGTTATGAATTCTCAGATTGACAACACGGTAATGAATACAAAATTCGAGTATAAGGCAGACGACGTTATGGAACGGGTGAGAAATCTGCAGAAGCTCAGTGAAAGCACAAATCAGCAGCTTATCTGGATCGCCAGCATTTCTCTTCTGGTGGGCGGTATCGGTGTTATGAATATCATGCTCGTATCGGTTACGGAACGTACAAGAGAAATTGGTATCCGTAAGGCGCTTGGAGCCAAGACGAGATCTATCATGATGCAGTTCTTGGCAGAGTCGGCAATCATAACCCTTTTAGGAGGTCTCATTGGTATTATGCTGGGGGCGTTGGGAGCAATAGGTATCTGCGCAATCATTGGTTTTCAGGCAATTGTTGCACCTTCCACGGTTATTATGGCAACGCTGTTTTCTTCAGCAGTGGGTATTTTCTTTGGA
>JAXFBD010000141.1:0-58746 GCA_034118545.1 Blautia sp. | reverse complement strand
CCTGTACAGGAACCGGAACTGAATCCGGCCCAGGCGGCAGCAGATGCTGAGCCTACAGAAGTACCTACTGCAACTCCTACAGATATGCCGGAAGCAGAGGCACCGGAGGATACTGCTGTAAAAACAGCTTCAGACCTTCAGAAGGCCATTGAAGCTGCAGATAAAGAAACCACGGTAATCATCATGGTGGATGTTCCTGACGGTTCAGATGTCTTTACTGTAAGTTTACCGATAAATATCCCGGAAGGCAAAGATATTGTGATCATACCTGCATCCAGAAAAACGGTCACAATGAAACGGGATAGTGCATCAGGCGGTTCAGTGTTTACAGTGGAAGACGGCGCGTCACTGAAGATATCAAATGGTGACGATGAAAAGGATTCTATTACGGATTATTCTTCCGGAAAGATTATCGTTGACGGTTCATGCTCAGACGGACCGGTACAGGAGAATACCGGTGCTCTGATCAGCGGAGGTACGTCCTCAAATGTTACTCTGTCCGGAATAGATCTTATGAATAATATTTCAGATGCTAATCTGGGTGGTGCAGTTGATCTGCCGGGCGGTACATTGCAAATGAAAGGCTGTACAGTTTCCAACTGTGGTTCTGTTTTTACAGATGGAGCAGGTGCAGCCAATGGCGGCGCTGTATATTCAGCAGGCAATGTGATAATTGACGGAACTGTCACATTCCAGAATCTTTCAGGCAGAGGCATTGTACTTTATAAAACTTCCGATCCGGATGCTTTAGATGGAATGATTACCATCGCCGGAAAAAATGCGGTCAACTGTATGATTCCGTTCTCTGTTATCGGTGCTGCAGAAAACATGCAGGTTGTGATCCTGAACGGCCGTTCCGATATGGTAGATGACGGAAACCTTGTTTTTGAACCCATGGATGGCCAGAATCTGGAATTAAATACAGATGGTGTCCTTGTGACTCCTGTGACTCCAACACCTACGGAAGGTCCGACTCCTTCTCCGACAGGTGAGCCCACACCATCTCCGACAGTGGAACCGACTTCATCGCCATCACCTACGGCAACGCCGGCACCGACAGTGGAACCGCTGGATATCAAGAAGGCCGGAACAACGAAATGGGTAACGCATTCCATGGCTAATATTACCTTTACGGTAAATAAAGATGCCAAGTATTACTATGAAGTATATGAATGTGCAGACCCCAAGGGCTCACACAGCTATATGTTCGATGTGAATAAAGCAAAGACAAATGTTAAGGGAAATGAGGCAACTACTCTTGATATTGAGGGCTTTGGAGAAGAGACAGCAAGCGGATATTTCGATATCGTGCTTTTTGCCATCGACAATGACAAGCAGTCAGATGTGGCAGTGTTCCATATTAAGAACAGCACACGTCCTGCCGATGTTACCGATGTGACACCTACACCTACTTATGCACCAAGGATTCCGGCAGTAACCGAGAGTACAGTGAGTGGTCTGGAGAAGCCACTGGCATTTTATCCAAACACCTTCTATGACTTTACGGTAACAGGTGCAGGAACAGATAATACCAACCCAGGTAAGGGTGATGTGAAGTGGGTACCAATTTACTGGAGTACCTCTTCCAATCCTACAGAGAGCCAGAGAAACGATAAATGGCGTATCGGTGCAAAGAATGGTATCACCCAGGCAGCTACATACAATATGTATGTGTTCTTCCAGAAATGGGAATATGACGGAGCCCAGTGGAAAGCAACAGATACAGTGGAATCTGTTGTATACCAGTTCCGTTCCCAGGCGATTACCCTCACACCGACCGGCACTGTTACACCAACCGGTGATCCGGAAAGCGGTGATCCCGGCTCAGGCAGCGGAAGCGGAAGCGGTACATCAACCGGAGATGATCCGGAATCAAATACTGGTTCTACCACTTCCACAGGCGCAACAACTACAGCTTCTGCAGCAAATACGGCAGATGAGGCACCTGTAGGCAACATGTTCCTTCTTCTTAGTGCATCCCTTCTTGTGGGAGGATATGTCATCGTCAGAAGAAGAATGAAATCTGTGAAATAAATAATTATTGAAATTAAAGGACAGGTCTTTTGGCCTGTCCTTTTTCATATAATGAAATATACAGTGCGCATTCAGGAAGTCTGAGCTGTAAATGATATCTGAAAATAAGGAGAAACTGCAGATGCCAGAACAAATGGATTCTAAAGAAACAATATCCGGAGAATTGCTGTCGGAAAATACAAAGTCGGAAGAAGGATGTATTTCTTATGAAGAACTATATTATAAGCTGTGGGAAACTGCCCGCCGGTACAGTGACTTTTGTCAGTTTAGGGTAATCGGCAGCAGCCATGATGAGCGGATGATTCCAATGCTGGAAATCGGAAATGGAGATGAAGCTGTTTTCTGTATGTCCGGATGCAGAGGAACAGAGCCGGAAATACCCCAGATGCTTTGCCGGGCAGCTTCTGAATACTGTCAGGCTTATGAAAGCGGATGGATGATGGAAGATTTTTATGAAGTGAAAAAGCTGTTATCGCAGATAAGAATCTGTATGATTCCACTTGTAAATCCTGATGGATTTGAAATTTGCAGAAAAGGCTACAAAATAATCCGCAATCCTATATACCGCCAAATGCTGCGAATGCAGGACAGGCCTCTGGATGAATTTGTTTTCAATGGAAGAGGTGTGGATCTGTGCACGAATTTTCCGGCCAGTGATTACCGCCGAAGGCAGCTTTATGAAGAACCGGCCAGTGAAAATGAAACAAAAGCACTGATGAGGATTTTTCAGGAATACCAAAGCAGGGGGCTTCTGTCTTTTACAGGTACAGAAAATAAGATTCTGTATTACCGCCAGCGGGGGAATTTTATGTGCAGCCAGCGCAGCTACCGAATGGCAAAAAATCTCCAGAAGCATGGATTTACCCGTGAGGGAAAAAGTCCTTTTGTAGAAAACTTTGAAGCCAGAAAAGAAGAGGGGGGGTCTCCTGAGCAGTATTATTCAGAATTCATCCGTCAGCCGGCACTTGCAATCATGAAAGGACATTCTGTTCAGCAGACATCTCAGTTATACAGAGATATACGACAAATTCCGCTGGAGTATATTTACTCACTTATAATGTAAAGTAAGTCTTGAAGCAGTAACGTTGGACCTGTCGGGCGGAAGAAGTAAGAGAAATGTCAAAAAACCAAGCCCTGGAGCCGGAGTGTTGGACCTGTCGGGCGGAAGAAGTAAGAGAAATGTCCAAAACCAAGCTCAGGAGCAGGAGAACTGGACATTTCAGCAGGAAGAAGCAAGAAAAATGTCCAAAAACAAATCCCGGAGCGGGAGTGTTGGACCTGCCAGTCGGAAGAAGCAAGAAAAATGTCCAAAACCAAGCTCCGGAGCGTGAAAACTGGACCTGCCAACCAGAAGAAGCAAGAAAAATGTCCAAAACCAAGCCCCGGAGCAAGGAAACTGGACCTGCCGGCCGGTAGAAACAAGAATAATGTCCAAAACCAAGTCCCGGAACAGGAAATCCGAACATGCGTTGGACCTGCCGGCTGGTATAAGTAAGTAAAAGATTCAAAACCGGAATATTTCCTCAGGTTTTGGATCTTAGAAGAATACTAATACGACTCACGCTAAGTAATAAACACTGCCACAGACATTCTATTTATCAGAGCCTCGGCGATTGTACAGGTACATAAACACAGCCATGGAACAAATGATTGCATACCCTAAAAAGCTGTAACCGTCAGGTATCTGTCCGAAGAAGAAAAATCCCAGAATAGTGGAGAAGATGATTTGTGAATAATCATAAACAGATATTTCTCTTGCGGGGGCATGACAATAAGCAGCTGTAATGGAGAATTGGCCTCCGGCGGCGGCTGCTCCTGCAAGAAGTAAAAAACCAAGCTGTGACAGGCTCATGGGCGTGTAAGCCACAAGCATATAGGGAATTACCACAGCGCAGGAAAAACCGGAAAAGAACAGCACAATATAAGATCCCTTTTCGCCCCGCTGGCCGAGAAATCTTACAAATGTGTAGGCAATACCTGCACATGCACCTCCAAGCAGACCGATAAGTGCTGAGGAAAGATCCATACCGGCGATCGTAGGCTTAATAATAAAAAGGCTTCCCAGAAAGGCAGTGATTACGGCAAATGCCTGTGCAGGCTTTACCTTCTCCTTTAAAATAAAAATACTGAAGATCACCGCAAAAAAAGGAGACATTTTATTCAGCATGGAAGCATCAGCCAGTACCAGGTGATCTACAGCATAAAAATTGCAGAAAATTCCCAAAGTTCCGAACATGGAACGAAGAAGAAAATAGGGAAGATTCCTTTTCTGAATAGAAAAACCTTCTTTGTTTTTCAGAACGATCGCCAATGCAAGCAGAAAAGCCACAAGGTTTCTGAAAAAGCTTTTCTGGATAGAAGGAATATCTCCTGCCATACGGACAAAAACATTCATCAGGGCAAAGAAAAATGCCGAAAGAATAATAAATACGATGCCTTTGTTTTTGGAATTCATAATAACACATCCTTTAAAATTTGTCTGATTACTGCGTTTTTTAATTTATACCCAAATAATCAGTTTGTCAAACAGGAAAATGTCATATTCATCGACTCAGCCTTTTAAAATATAAAAAGAAATGGTTTGGGAAAAAGAATGAAAAAGAAATGGATCGCAGGTTTACTGCTGGTGCTGATGATTTTCTGCAATATACCCTGCGTGCCTGTAATATTCCATGTGCAGGCAGAAGAGACGAAGGAAAGCGACGCCCTTGTTGAGGCACCTTCTGCAGTACTGATGGAAGCGCAGACAGGAACGGTACTCTATAAAAAAGATGAAAATACCCGGCGAAGTCCTGCCAGCATTACTAAAATCATGACGCTCATATTAATCTTTGAAGCAATGGAGCAGGGTAATCTTAAACTGACAGATACGGTAACCACCAGCGCCTATGCAAAATCCATGGGCGGTTCTCAGGTGTTTCTGGAAGAAGGAGAAACCCAGACGGTGGAAACTATGATAAAATGTATCGTAATTGCATCAGGAAATGATGCCAGTGTTGCCATGGCAGAACATATTTCCGGCAGTGAACAGGAATTTGTAAAAGAGATGAATAAAAAAGCGCAGAAGCTGGGAATGAATAACACACATTTTACAGACTGCTGCGGGCTGACAGATTCCGCAGACCATTATACCACAGCGGCAGATATTGCCATAATGAGCCGGGAGCTGATCGTCAGATATCCCAAAATACTGGAGTATTCCTCTATCTGGATGGAAGATATCACCCATGTGACAAATCGGGGGAGCAGTATTTTTACCCTGTCAAATACAAATAAGCTTCTGAGAAGTTTCGACGGTTGTGTGGGACTGAAAACAGGAAGCACCAGTCTGGCAAAATACTGCCTTTCAGCAGTGGCGCAGAGGAATGGCATCACTCTGATCGCATCTGTTATGGCGGCGCCGGATTATAAAGTGCGTTTTCGTGATGCAGCCGCCATGCTAAACTATGGGTTTTCAAAATGCAGTCTGTATCAGGATGAAAAACCGCCAAAGCTTCCGGCTCTTCCGGTAAAAAGAGGAACGGAAAAATCTGCAGAGCTGATATATGAGACGCGGTTTCAGTATCTGAGCACAGACGGAACTACTGTTTCCGATGTGAAGCGCAAGGTGAGACTGCCGGAAAGTGTGGAGGCACCTGTGAAAAAGGGAGAAAAGGCGGGGAAGATATCCTATGAGCAAAACGGAAAACTTCTTGGCAGTGTTAATATTCTTTATAAAAACAGCATAAAAAAGGCTGTATATACAGATTGCCTGAAAAAATCCTTTGAAAATCTGCTCTTTTGATTTTTTGACAAGAAATGCAGGTTAGCGTTATAATACAGCTATATGATTTTATTACAGAAAGGGATTTCATGAAAACATTTCAGATAAAACATTATTCGATTTCATCAGAAAAAATCAAAAAACCACTGTGTCTGGCAGTAATTGCCGATCTCCACGGTATTTCTTACGGACGGGAAAACAATGTGCTGATCTCATCCATAAAAAAACTGAATCCGGATGCAGTCCTTGTGGCAGGAGATTTGATCGTATGCCGTGAAAAAGACACTTTGCAGACAGCTGAAAAGCTTCTCATCACTCTGGCAGAAAAATATCCGGTGTATTATGCTTCAGGCAATCATGAGCTGAAGCTGTTTCGTTCCCATATCTGGCACAGAACCTACTGGGAATATGAAAACAGACTGAAGGCGGCAGGAGTCAATATTCTGAGAAACCACAGGATGATGGCACGCATTAAGGAAAACAGACTTTGTCTGTATGGCCTGGAAATTCCGGTGGAATACTATAAAAAACCTTTTTCGCCGCGTCTTTTTCGGGAGGATGTGTCAGAATATGTGGGAAAACCCAAAAGAAATTCCTTCAACATCCTTCTGGCACATAACCCCAAATATGCAAAGGCATATTTTGACTGGGGTGCAGATCTTATTCTGTGCGGGCATTATCATGGGGGGATTTTGCGCCTTGGAGAGCATACCGGTGTGTTAAGCCCGCAGTTCCATCCCTTTCCCAGGTACTGCTGCGGCCATTTTAAAAACAACCGGGGACAGCATCTGCTGGTCAGTGCAGGGCTTGGAGAGCATACATTGCCTATTCGGATTCACAATCCCCGGGAGCTTCTGGCAATCCATGTGAATCCTCTTGAAAATTCCGGTGAAGCAGGGTAAAATAAACAATTGAGAGTTTATAGTAGAACGAGGAAAAACCATGGCGATACCGGTAAAGCTGAATGTGTTTGAAGGACCGCTGGATCTGCTCCTTCACCTGATAGATAAAAATAAAATTGATATTTATGATATTCCGATCGTGGAGATCACGGATCAGTATATGGATTATATTCATTCCATGGAAGAACAGGATCTGGGGGTTATGAGCGAGTTTATGGTCATGGCAGCCACTCTTCTGGATATCAAGTGCAAAATGCTCCTTCCCAAAGAAGTCAATGAGGAGGGCGAGGAAGAGGATCCCAGGGCAGAGCTTGTGGAGAAGCTGCTGGAATATAAAATGTATAAGTATATGTCTTATGAACTGAAAGACAAAATGGATGAGGCTGCCAATGTTTATTATAAGGAGCCTACGATTCCTAAGGAGGTTCTGCAGTATCAGGAGCCGGTAGACACCAGCGAACTGCTTCGGGGCCTGACCCTGGAGCGTCTGCATCAGATATACGAATCCATCATCCGCAGACAGGAGGACAAAATTGACCCGATCCGCAGTAAATTCGGAAAAATCGAAAAAGAAGAGATCAGTCTTTCTGACAAGATGCTGCAGCTGAGAGATTATGCAAAAGAGCACAGGCATTTCAGCTTTTGCAGCCTTCTGGAAAACCAGCACTCCCGGATCCAGGTTATTGTCACGTTTCTTTCCATTCTGGAGCTGATGAAAATGGGGCATATCAAGGTGGAGCAGGAAGCACTTTTTGATGACATTCAGGTTGATGTTGTGACAGATCCTGATGAGTGGAAGAACCTTACGGAATTTGCAGATGAATAAAAATACATACGGGAATGAGGAAAGCTATTTGGAAATCAAAAAAATAGAGGCTGCAATAGAAGCCATTCTTTTTACAATGGGAAATGCAGTACCTCTGGAGCAGCTGGCAAAGGCTGTGGAACAGGATGCGAAGACCACGGAAAAGATCATCCATAATCTGATGGACCGATATCGTCAGGAGGACGGAGGTCTTCAGATCATTGAGCTTGACCGGGCCTATCAGATGTGTACTAAAAAAGAATATTATGAATATCTGGTTCGGATCGCCATGCATCCCCAGAAGCCGTCGCTTACAGATGTCATGCTGGAGACACTGTCCATTATTGCATATAAGCAGCCGGTCACCAAGGTGGAGATTGAAAAAATCCGTGGTGTAAAATGTGACCATGCCGTAAACAAGCTGGTGGAGTATAATCTGGTGAAAGAACTGGGGAGACTGGATGCACCGGGAAGACCGATTCTTTTTGGCACTACGGAAGAATTTCTGCGTTCCTTCGGTGTGCAGGGACTGGATGAGCTTCCCATGCTGGATCCGGTACAGATAGAAGATTTTAAAGCAGAAGCAGAAGAAGAAATCCAGCTTAAGCTGGATATTTAACGCAGGAGGAGCCATGCCGACCACATATACACATGATTTATTTGGAAAACAGGTTTACAGAAAACTGCCGGAGGAAATCAGACGGGTTATCCGGCAAAACGGAAACTTATACCGTATCGGTCTTCACGGACCGGATATTTTATTTTATTATTTTATATCGAAGAATCCGGTGACACAATTCGGAGTGGATATGCACCGGGAAAAGGCCCGTGCTTTTTTTGAACAGGGAATACAGCGGGTGAGAGAAGCACAGGATGAGAGGCTGCTGGCATATCTTCTGGGATTTGGCTGCCATTATCTGCTGGATTCTTCCTGCCATCCTTTCGTAAATGAAATGGAAGCTGCAGGTGTGATCTCACATACTGTACTGGAAAAGGAAATGGACAGGACGCTGATGCTGGATACGGGGAAAGACCCCTATTCTTATCGTCCGTCGGACTGCATCGTGCCGAAATATGCCTATGCGGTTACCATTCACAAGGCTATGCCGCTTGTAAAAACTGTTAATATTTATATGTCGCTTAAAATGATGAAGCTGTTTACGAATCTGCTTATCTGTAATGACGGGGGAAAGAGAAGAGAATTCTGGGGCAGGATTGCATCTGCCTTTGGAAAGAAACGCTCCATGGAGCTGATGGAGTATTTTATGATGAAGAATCCCTGCCCGGGCAGTGCAGTGCCTGTTGCGCGCCTGAAGGGATTGTATAAAAAGGCCCTTGATGAGGCTCCTGGTGAGTTGTGTCAGCTTTATGAGCTTTCGTCAAGAGACGGGCATCTTTCACCGCGCTGGGACAGAAATTATAACGGATAATAAAAAGTACTCTGGAATATTCCGGACATGCCGGCATATGATTTCATATAATGGTTTGAGAGGTGGAATATGACCAGAAAGCGATTTGCAGTCTTTTGCTTCGGGGTATGGATATTGCTGATTCAGCTGCCGGTCTGTGTTCAGGCGGAAGATCCGGGCAGTCTCTTTTCCCTTTCGGCAGTACTGATGGACGCAGATTCCGGAAGGGTGCTCTATGGAAAGGAAGAAGACACTCCACGGCCCAATGCCAGTACCACCAAGGTAATGACCTGTATTCTGGCACTGGAGAGGGCGTCCGGGGACGATTATGTTATGGTTTCTTCAAATGCGGCGGCTCAGCCGGATGTGCAGTTGGGGATGAAAGAAGGGGAGCAGTACTACATGGAAGATCTTCTTTATTCCCTGATGCTGGAAAGTCACAATGATACGGCTGTGGCCATTGCAGAGCATATCGGTGGTACTGTGGAAGGCTTTGCCGCATTAATGAATGACAAGGCAGTAAAGCTTGGATGTACAGACACTCATTTTGTTACGCCAAACGGACTGGACGGCATGGATGAGGGAGGAATTCACAGGACAACAGCCAGGGATCTTTCTCTGATCATGCGATATGCCATTAAGAGCAAGACATTTCTTCATATCACCCAGACCCGGGAATATACTTTTTCTGATATTAAGGGAGAACGTCAGTTTACAGTCCATAATACAAATGCTTTTCTGGATATGCAGGAGGGAATGCTGTCGGGGAAGACCGGATTTACCTCGGATGCAGGGTATTGTTACGTCTGCGCCTGCAGAATAGGGGAAAAAACGTTTATTGTCTCGCTGCTGGGCTGCGGCTGGCCGAATCATAAGACCTATAAATGGCAGGATACAAAAAAACTCCTGAATTACGGAGATGAATTTTTTGAGTACAGAAAAATATGGCAGTCGGTGAATACGGAGAAGGTACCGGTCAGACAGGGAGCCGACAGCAAGCTGCGCCTGGGCGAGCAGGTCTGTGTATCTGCCGTTCCGAAGGTGTCAGAGGAGTTTATGGAATGCAGGCTGCTGCTGAAGGAAGATGACCGCATATCCTACAAATTATCCCTTCCGGATGAGATTACAGCACCTGTGAGGAAGGGAAACCGGCTTGGTACACTGGCTTGTTATATCAATAACGAGGAATATGCCAGTTTTCCGGTGACAGCAGGGGAAGATGTGAAAAAAATCACTGTTTCCTGGTGCGTAAAACTTGTTTTTGAAAGGTATTTTCATTAAGGGAAAGCTCTCCATCTGAAGGAGGGCTTTTTTTGAAGTTAAAGAATTAACAAAAAAAGGCTGTTAGGTATTGAAATTTTATGAAAAAAAAGGTAGAATTATAATTGGCTAAAATTTTGGTTTAACTTTTAAATTTTTATAAAAATGGAGGGCAAACAAGAATGAGTAATGCAACACAAAGCTTAGCGGGCGCAAGAATTACTTCCTTGCTGGACGCAAACAGTTTTGTTGAGATCGGCCAAAGTGTAACAGCCAGAACAACAGATTTCAACATGACTGAAAAGAAAGCACCTTCTGACGGAGTTATTACCGGATATGGTGTGATCGACGGACGTCTGGTGTATGTTTACAGTCAGGACGCATCCGTACTTAACGGAACTATTGGTGAAATGCATGCAAAGAAGATTTCCAGAATCTACGATCTGGCAATGAAGATGGGTGCACCGGTAATCGGCCTTGTTGACTGTGCAGGTCTTCGTCTTCAGGAAGCAACAGATGCGCTGGAAGCTTTTGGTGATATTTATCTGAAAACATCAATGGCATCCGGAATGATTCCCCAGATCACCGGTGTTTTCGGTACCTGTGGCGGTGGTATGGCGATCCTTCCTGCATTGACAGATTTCACATTTGTGGAAGCAAAAAAAGGCAAGGTATTTGTAAACACACCAAACGCACTGGAAGGAAACAACGTATCCAAATGTGATACAGCTGATGCAAAATTCCAGAGCGAAGAGACAGGTCTCATCGACGGTGTGGGAACAGAAGAAGAAATTCTCGGAGCGATCCGTGAGCTTGTTACTCTTCTTCCTTCTAATTACGATGACTGTGATTTCTACGGAGAGTGTACAGATGATCTGAACCGTGTATGCGATGATATCGCAAACTGTGCGGAAGATACAGCTCTGGCACTGTCTCGTATTGCAGATAACGGACGTTTCTTTGAAACAAAAGCAGGATATGCAAAAGATATGGTAACCGGATTTATCCGTCTGAACGGTTCTACTGTAGGTGCAGTTGCCAACAGAAGTGTTGTTTATGACGAAGAAGGCAAAGAGGCAGAGAAATTTGACGGAAGCCTTTCCGCAAGAGGCGCAAGAAAGGCTGCTGATTTTGTAAACTTCTGTGATGCCTTTGGTATTCCTGTACTTACACTGACTAACGTATCCGGCTATAAGGCAACGCTTTGCAGCGAGAAGATGATGGCTAAATCTGTCGGCGAGCTTGTTCATGCTTTTGCTTCTGCAACAGTACCGAAGGTAAACGTGATCATTGGAAAGGCATTTGGAAATGCTTATGTTGCAATGAACAGCAAATCTCTTGGAGCAGATATGGTGTTTGCATGGGATGACGCGGAAATCGGAATGATGGATGCTTCTCTTGCAGCCAAGATCATGTATCCGGGAGCAGACGCTGCAACCTTAACAGAAAAAGCAGCGCAGTACAGAGAACTTCAGTCCGGCGTAGCTTCTGCAGCAGCAAGAGGATACGTTGACACCATTATCAGCCCGGCTGATACAAGAAAATATGTGATTGGCGCATTTGAAATGCTCTTCACAAAAAGAGAAGAACGTCCAGCGAAAAAACATGGCACGGTCTAAGTGAGGTGGAGCATATGAAACATATTTTGAAGAAAATTGGCTCAGCAGGCACGGCTCTTCTTATAACGGCAAGTATGACCGCTGCAGGCGCCGGACTTGTATGGGCAGAAGATCAGTCCTATGAATCTCAGCTTGTGGAATATGTGGGCGGACTTACTGAGAGTATCATTGGCTTTTCTGAGGAAGAAATCGCAGGATATATGGCTTCCGGCGATGAATTTACCATGAATGCAATGCAGGCATGGACATCGGCCAAGAGTGAGCTTGGTGATCTTTCTCTTGCAGAGATCAATCAGGAAGCAGCTGAATATGAAATCACTGATGATGGCTATTCAGTTACTGTTCCGGTAACATTTGAGAAACTGACTGCGGATTTCGTTTATCAGTTTACAGAGGAGGGGCCAGTTTCCCTTACTGTAGATATTGCTTATCCCATGTCCCTGACACTTCAGAGAGCAGGTCTGAATACGCTGATGGGTATTGGAACCGTATTTGTCATGCTGGTATTCTTAAGTTTTGTGATTTCTCTGTTCCGGTTTGTACCACGTCTTACACAGGGAAAGAAAAAAGAGGCGCAGCCTGCACCTGTTCCGGCAGCAGTACCTGTACAGGAACCGGTTGTTGAGGAAGAAACAGATGACACAGAGCTTATCGCTGTTATCGCAGCAGCAATCGCAGCTTCTGAGGGAACATCCCCGGACGGCTTCGTAGTACGTTCTATTCGCAAAGTCAACCGCAGAAAATGGTAATTGATATTAGGAGGAATATAAAATGAAAAGTTATGTAATTACTGTAAATGGTACAGCATATGAAGTTACTGTAGAAGAGACCGGCAGTGTTTCCGCACCGGCAGCAGCTCCGGTGGCAGCTCCGAAAGCAGCTCCAAAGGCAGCTCCGAAGGCTGCAGCAAAAGCAGCAGGTGCAGGCGCAGTTAAAGTTACTGCATCTGTTCCGGGTAAGGTTGTTAAGGTTGTTGCTTCTGTAGGACAGGCAGTAAAAGCCGGCGACAGCGTTGTAATTCTTGAATCCATGAAGATGGAAATTCCGGTAGTAGCTCCGCAGGATGGAACAATCGCAAGCATTGATGTTTCCAGTGGTTCTGCAGTAGAAAACGGAGATACTCTGGCAACTATGAACTAGGACGGGAGGTAATCAGATGTCTTATGTAACAGAAACTCTGTCCAACCTGATTCATCAGACAGCCTTCTTTAATCTGACATGGGGCAATTACCTGATGATTCTGGTGGCATGTGTGTTTTTATACCTGGCAATAGCCAAGGGATTTGAACCGCTGCTTCTTGTTCCCATTGCCTTTGGTATGCTTCTGGTTAATATTTATCCGGATATCATGATGACTATTGAAGAATCATCCAACGGAGTGGGAGGACTTTTACATTATTTCTACCTCCTGGATGAATGGAGTATTCTGCCGTCGCTGATCTTTATGGGTGTAGGCGCCATGACGGATTTTGCTCCGCTGATCGCCAACCCCAAGAGCTTCCTTCTCGGTGCGGCAGCTCAGCTTGGTATTTACATGGCATATTTCCTTGCAATCTTCCTTGGATTCAACGGAAAAGCAGCAGCAGCCATTTCCATTATCGGTGGTGCAGACGGCCCGACCTCCATCTTCCTTGCAGGAAAGCTGGGTCAGACTGCTCTGATGGGACCGATCGCTGTAGCGGCATATTCCTATATGTCTCTTGTACCGATTATCCAGCCCCCGATCATGAAACTGTTCACAAGTGAAAAAGACCGTAAGATCAAGATGGAGCAGCTTCGTCCTGTAACAAAACTGGAAAAGATCCTGTTCCCTATCGTGATCACAATCGTTGTCTGCCTGATTCTTCCTACAACAGCTCCTCTGATCGGTATGCTTATGCTTGGTAACCTGTTCAGAGAGTGCGGTGTTGTAAAACAGCTTACCGAGACAGCATCCAATGCTCTGATGTACATCGTAGTTATCCTTCTTGGTACTTCCGTCGGAGCAACTACAAGTGCTGAAGCATTCCTTAATGTTGCTACACTGAAAATCGTTGTATTAGGTCTTGTTGCCTTTGCATTCGGTACCTTCGGAGGTGTAATGTTCGGTAACCTTATGTGTAAGCTGACAGGAGGCAAGATCAATCCTCTTATCGGTTCTGCCGGTGTTTCTGCCGTTCCGATGGCGGCACGTGTATCCCAGAAGGTGGGTGCGGAAGCGGATCCTACCAATTTCCTTCTGATGCACGCTATGGGACCAAACGTAGCCGGAGTTATCGGTACAGCCGTAGCTGCGGGAACCTTTATGGCTATTTTCGGTGTGTAATTTTTGATCATTTGGATTTTAAATCCGTCTGTGAGTATTAGATAAATTAAAGGAGAATAATTATGGCAGAATTACAGAAAAAACCTGTTAAAATTGTGGAAACAATTCTGCGTGATGCACATCAGTCTCTGATCGCCACCCGTATGAGCACAGAGCAGATGCTTCCGATTGTTGAGAAGCTTGATCAGGTCGGATATCATGCAGTAGAATGCTGGGGCGGTGCTACGTTTGATGCATCTCTTCGTTTCCTTAAAGAAGACCCGTGGGAAAGACTTCGTAAGCTTCGTGCAGGCTTTAAGAACACAAAATTACAGATGCTGTTCCGCGGACAGAATATCCTGGGATATCGTCCTTATGCAGATGACGTAGTAGAATACTTCGTTCAGAAATCTGTTGCAAACGGAATTGATATCATCCGTATTTTTGACTGTCTGAATGACCTTCGTAACCTTCAGACGGCAGTAACTGCTGCAAATAAGGAAAAAGCTCATGCACAGGTTGCTCTTTCCTATACTCTTGGTGATGCATATACACTGGATTACTGGACCAACATTGCAAAAGAAATCGAAAGCATGGGTGCAGATTCCATCTGTATCAAGGATATGGCAGGACTTCTGCTTCCGTATGAAGCTACCAAGCTTGTTACTGCATTAAAGAAGGCAGTTAAGATTCCGATCGACCTTCACACACATTATACATCCGGTGTTGCTTCCATGACTTACATGAAGGCAGTAGAGGCAGGTGTGGATATCATCGACTGTGCAATGTCTCCATTTGCACTTGGTACTTCTCAGCCGGCAACAGAAGTTATGGTCGAAACCTTTAAGGGAACACCGTATGATACAGGATTTGATCAGAAGCTACTTGCTGAAATCGCAGATTACTTCCGTCCGCTTCGTGACGAAGCTCTTGACAGCGGTCTGCTCAATCCGAAGAACCTTGGTGTTAACATCAAGACTCTTCTGTATCAGGTACCTGGCGGTATGTTATCCAACCTTACTTCTCAGCTTAAAGATCAGCATGCGGAAGATAAGTATTATGAAGTACTGGAAGAAGTTCCGCGTGTTCGTAAAGATCTTGGCGAGCCGCCGCTTGTTACTCCGTCCTCACAGATCGTTGGTACACAGGCTGTATTTAACGTACTGATGGGTGAGAGATATAAGATGGTAACAAAAGAAACCAAGGATATCTTAAGCGGTAAATACGGTGCAACTGTTAAACCCTTTGATCCTGAGGTTCAGAAAAAATGTATCGGTGATACCCAGCCGATCACCTGCCGTCCTGCAGATCTGATCGACAACGAGCTGGAGAAACTGGAAAGCGAAATGGCACAGTACAAAGAGCAGGATGAAGACGTTCTGTCCTACGCTCTGTTCCCGCAGGTTGCTACAGATTTCTTCAAGTATCGTCAGGCTCAGAAGACAAAAGTTGATGAGACAGCAGCAGATACAGAAAACGGAGCGTATCCTGTATAATCAGCTGAATAATCCGAAATTATAAAAGCAGGGAGTCTGTGTATGCAGACTCCCTTTGCTGGATAATAAGAGTATATCCGTAATAATTCTGAAATAATAAAAAAGGATGTAGCTGCATGGGTAAAGTGATAATAATAGGAGGCGGCGCTTCAGGAATGTTCTGCGGCGTTCATGCCGGTCGTGCCGGACATCAGGTTCATATTTATGAAAAGAATGAAAAGCTTGGAAAAAAGCTGTTTATTACAGGAAAGGGCCGCTGTAATGTGACAAACAACTGTCCTGTGGAGGAACTGTTTCCTGCTGTAATGAGTAATTCGAAATTTTTATACAGTGCGTTTTATACGTACAACAGCCAGGATGTAATGGATTTTTTTGAAGAGGCAGAGGTTTCGCTGAAAACAGAGCGGGGAAACAGGGTTTTTCCCTGTTCTGATCATTCTTCCGATATCATCCGCGCCCTGGAAAGAGAACTGAAAAAAGCAGGTGTATCTGTTCATCTAAATACACCGGTAAAGAGTCTTTATGTCATAGATGAGAAGGTGTGTGGTATCGTTCTTGAAGACGGCACTGTTAAAGAGGCTGATAAGGTAATCGTTGCCACAGGAGGGCTTTCTTATCCCGCTACCGGCTCCACAGGAGACGGTTACCGCTTTGCACAGGAGACAGGACACCGTATTGCCCAAACCGCACCATCCCTTGTTCCCCTGGAAACAGAGGAGGAATATACCCATCGCATGGCAGGACTGTCACTGAAAAATGTGTCTCTGATTTTAAAATCAGGTAAGAAAAAAATATATGAAGATTTCGGAGAAATGATGTTTACCCATCAGGGAATCACAGGTCCAATGGTTCTGTCTGCCAGTGCAAAAATCGGGCGATATCTGGAGAAGGCTCCGGTACAGGCGTTACTTGATCTGAAACCGGCTCTTAGTCCGGAACAGCTTGATGCAAGAGTTCTGCGGGAATTTGATGCCGGTCAGAATAAGCAGTTTAAAAATGTCATAGGTGTATTATTTCCTTCTTCACTGACTCCTGTTATGCTGGAACTGGGCGGGATCAGTCCTGAGAAAAAAATACACGAGATTGGCAGAGAGGAACGTCTGCGTTTTGAAAATATTGTAAAGGCGTTTCCCTTTACTGTAACAGGGATGGGAAGATTTAAGGAGGCTGTTATCACCAGAGGCGGAGTTTCTGTCAGAGATATCCGGCCGGGGACCATGGAATCGCGTAAAATAAAGAATTTGTATTTCATCGGTGAGGTGTTGGATCTGGATGCGGTGACAGGCGGATATAATCTTCAGATTGCCTGGTCAACAGCATTTCTGGCGGCAAAAGCGATTAATGAATGAAAGGTGGATGAAACATGGGTTATAATATAGCCATCGACGGACCTGCGGGCGCAGGAAAAAGTACCATTGCAAGAATGGTGGCACAGGAATTATCCTTTATTTATGTTGATACCGGAGCCATGTATCGTGCCATGGCTTATTACCTGCTGAAACAGGAAATCAATGGTAATGATGAGGAAGCGGTATCTTCTGCCTGCCAGGGAGCGGATATTTCTATTGTATACCGTGACGGGGAGCAGAGAGTGATCTTAAACGGAGAAGATGTAACTCCATTTCTCCGTTCAGAGGAAACTGGAAAAATGGCCTCTCTTACATCGGCTTACAGTGCTGTGCGCGCCCATCTTCTTACGCTGCAGAGAAATCTCGCAAGAGATTATAATGTGGTTATGGACGGGAGAGATATCGGAACAACAATTCTTCCTGATGCTGATGCGAAAATATATCTTACGGCTGCAGTGGAAACCCGTGCCATGCGCCGGTACAGAGAGCTTGTGGGAAAGGGACAGGACTGCGATTTTGAAGAAATCAAAAAGGATATTGCAGACAGAGACAGTCACGACATGAATCGGAAGGTGTCTCCGCTGTGTCAGGCAGAGGATGCTGTTTATCTTGATTCTTCAGATATGACAATAGATGAAGTAAAGGATGAAATTCTGCGGATTTTCCGTGAAAAGGCAGGACAGTAGTATGAAGGTGGTTACAGCAAAAACGGCAGGCTTTTGTTTTGGGGTAAAAAGAGCTGTGGATAAAGTTTATGAGCTTATTGAATCCGGAGCCAGTCCTATTTATACACTGGGACCTATCATCCATAATGAACAGGTTGTGGCTGATCTTGACAGTAAAGGGGTGCGGGTGATCGAAGAAAGGGATCTGGATAGCTTAACAGAAGGTGTGGTTGTAATTCGTTCCCACGGTATCGGTAAAAAGGTTTATGACAAGCTGAAGGAAAGAGAACTTGAATATGTGGATGTAACCTGCCCCTTTGTGTTGAAAATACATCGGATTGTGGAGCGGGAAAGCAGCAAAAATGCCCATATTATAATTATTGGTGACAAAAATCATCCCGAGGTGCAGGGAATCTGCGGCTGGTGCAGCAAAGGTGAGGATGCCTTTACGGTAATTAAGGATGCCCGGGACGCCAAAGCCTTTGTTATTCCTGAAGGAAAAGAAATCTGTATAGTGTCCCAAACGACATTTAATTACAACAAATTTCAAGAATTAGTTGAAATCTTGAGTAAAAAGTTGTATGATAATAATGTTTTAAATATTCTTAATGTTTTAAACACTATTTGTAATGCTACCGAAGAACGGCAGAAAGAAGCGAAATTTATAGCCGGAGAGGTAGATACTATGCTTGTTGTAGGAGGTAAGCATAGTTCCAATACTCAAAAGCTGTTTGAAATATGTAAAAAAGAATGTGAAAATACTTACTATATACAAACACCTGTAGACTTGGATTCTGAAATGTTCCAATGCAGTAGTTATGTAGGTATTACAGCAGGGGCTTCCACCCCGAAGAATATTATTGAGGAGGTTCAAGAACATGTCAGAATTAAGTTTTGAACAGATGCTGGAAGGTTCCGTGAAAACAATCAGAAATGGAGAAATCGTGCAGGGAACCGTTATCGATGTCAAGGAGGATGAAATTATCCTGAACATCGGTTATAAGGCAGATGGTATTATTACCAAGAGTGAGTATACCAATGATTCATCCGTTGTACTTGCAGACGCAGTACATCCCGGAGACACAATGGAAGCAAAGGTATTAAAGGTTAATGACGGAGAAGGCCAGGTTATCCTGACTTACAAGAGACTCGCAGCAGAAAAAGGCAACAAACGTCTGGAAGAAGCATTTGAAAGCCAGGAAGTATTAAAAGCACCTGTAACACAGGTACTTGAAGGCGGATTATGCGTAAATGTGGAGGAAGCCAGAGTATTTATTCCTGCAAGCCTTGTTTCCGACACTTATGAAAAAGACCTTTCCAAATATGCAGATCAGGAAATTGAATTTGTTATCACAGAATTTAATCCGAGAAGACGTCGTATCATCGGTAATCGCAAACAGCTTCTGATCGCAGCAAAGGCTGAGAAGCAGAGAGAACTGATGGAGAGAATCCATGCAGGCGATACTGTTGAAGGTACTGTTAAGAACGTTACAGATTTCGGTGCATTCATTGATCTGGGCGGTGCAGACGGACTTCTTCATATCTCCGAAATGTCCTGGGGCAGAGTAGAAAATCCGAAAAAGGTATTTACAGTCGGCCAGACTCTTAAGGTTCTGATCAAAGAGATCAACGGTGACAAGATTGCACTTTCCCTGAAATTCCCGGAAGAGAATCCGTGGCTTACAGCAGCAGAGAAATTTGCGGTTGGTAATGTTGTAACAGGTAAGGTTGCACGTATGACTGATTTTGGTGCATTTGTTGAACTTGCACCTGGCGTTGATGCACTTCTTCATGTTTCTCAGATTTCCAGAGAGCATGTTGCAAAACCATCTGATGTTCTTTCTATCGGTCAGGAAATTGAAGTTAAGGTGGTTGACTTTAACGGTGAAGACAAGAAGATTAGTCTGAGCAAAAAAGCTCTTGAGGCTCCGGTTGCTCCTGCTGAGGAAACTGCATCGGAAGAAGCTCCTGTAGAGGAGTAATAAGTTCGTCATCAAAGGGGTTATCCATTTTGATACATTAATTGTGCCTGAGGATACAGCATGTGCTGTATCCTCTTTATTTTTTTATGAATAGTTCATTTTAAAAGAGAAAGAAGGATTTTAAGATTTTTTTTCAGATATGTATCCTGAAGATTTAGATTACTGAGAAAGCTTTCGGAGCAGGAAAACCATGTATAACAGGTCTGAGGCTTTGCCGGCTGACGTTTGGATCTGTCGATACCGCCGCTTAATGATTTAGGTATCACCGTGTCTTCATCCGGCAGATATACATAATCACGGGGATTGGGATAAAAGTTTCTGACACGGCCGTTTCTGCAGGGAATGGAAATGGCTGCGCGTTGTTTTTCTGCCGTAAGATAAAAATATTCACTGCCGGCGGAAAAAGGCACTGGAAGGGCTTCGGGAAGCTTTACTGCAAAAACAAGGCGCTCTTGATGAAGACAGCAGTGTTCTGTCTGATAGTGACCGTCATAAAAGCACAGATATCGCAGCATGGAAAAAATCTGCCCCAGCCCTGTAAGATCTTCCCGGTTATGTCCCAGAGATTCTTCGGCATATTCTTTGGTAGGTGTTTTAAGATACCGGCGATAGCATCGGATACAGTCTCTGCCGTTGGCGTATTTTCTGGAACAGATGCCCAGGAATGCTTCCAGGTCAGGCTGTTTCATGCCCGTAAGTTTAAGCACAGGCTTTAATGGTTTAAGGCATTTATACAGATCCAGAGAAGCTGTATTCCTGAAGGGGGAAGGAAGCTTATTTATGGCATAGCGATGTTCCAGGAAGGGCTGATCAAACTGATCTCCGTTATATTGTATGGTGCAGTCGCAGTTTTTTAGAAAACAGGAGAATTCTTTCAGAATCATGATTTCCTCATCAGGATTCTGTGCAAACCACTGCCATAGCATCCATCCGGATTCTGTCATGATCACTGCACCTATGAGATATACAAAGGAACCGGATGCACTCAGTCCGGTGGTTTCGATATCATAAAAACATGGACAATCGTATGATTTTTTTACATGGGTCAGGAGGAAGTCCGATACCTCTGAAAGCCCCGAAAAGCCTTGAAAATAAGGTATTTTTTTAACAAGCATGATAATAAATTCCCTTTCAATATTGTATCTAATTATACACAAAAAAAATTGAATTTGGTAGTGAATTTTTTGTAAAAAAGAGTTATAGTAGTAGTAGACAGGCAATGGGTGTTTGCAGCGGAAAAAATGTTCCATTGTCTAAAGTAAAGGAGGGATTTAGAATATGGCATTTTTAACATTTAAGGGTGGAATCCATCCTTATGATGGGAAAGAATTGTCAAAAAACTATCCGATTGAGAAGTATCTTCCGCAGGGCGAGATGGTTTATCCTCTTTCACAGCACATCGGTGCTCCGGCTGTTGCTGTAGTAAATAAGGGCGACCATGTTCTTGCCGGTCAGAAAATTGCGGATGCGGGTGGTTTTGTCTCTGCACCGATTCATGCTTCCGTCTCCGGAACTGTTAAGGGAATCGAGCAAAGACTGACAGCAACCGGCTCAAGGGTTAATTCCATTATCATCGAAAACGACCAGAAGTATGAGTCCGTTGAATTCGTTCCTGCAAAGCTGGAAGATCTGTCAAAGCAGGATATCATCAAAAGAATTCAGGACGGCGGTGTCGTTGGTATGGGCGGTGCCGGATTCCCGACACACGTTAAGCTGTCACCAAAGGAACCGGATAAGATCGAATACGTTCTTGTAAACGGAGCGGAGTGTGAGCCTTATCTGACAAGCGATTACAGAAGAATGCTTGAGGAACCGGAGAAGGTTGTGGAAGGTCTTCGTGTTATGCTGGCTCTGTTTGACAATGCAAAAGGATTTATCTGTATCGAGGATAATAAACCGGATTGTATTCAGAAGATGCAGGAACTTGTTAAAAATGAGCCGCGCATGGAAGTAAAGCAGCTTCTCACAAAATACCCGCAGGGCGGTGAGCGCTGTCTGATCAATGCAACAACAGGACGTGAGATTAATTCTACCATGCTTCCGGCAGATGTGGGCTGTGTTGTAGACAATATCGACACAGTAACAGCCGTTTACAAAGCTGTAATTCTCGGACAGCCGGTAATGGACCGTATAGTGACCGTAACAGGCGATGCCATTAATAAGCCGAAGAACTTTACTGTACTTACCGGAACAAATATGGAGGAACTGATCGAGGCTGCAGGCGGACTGAAAGCCAATACCGCAAAGATCATTTCCGGCGGACCGATGATGGGATTTGCCATGTTTGACCTTCATGTGCCCTGCATTAAGACAAGCTCCGCTTTCCTGTGTCTGGAGAAGGATGCGGTTTCTGAGGCAGAAGAAACAGCCTGCATTAACTGCGGACGCTGTGTCACTGTCTGTCCGGGTCATATCATTCCTGCCCGCCTTGCCACTCTTGCACAGAAGGGTGACATGGAGACATTCCAGAAAATGGACGGTATGGAATGCTGTGAATGCGGCTGCTGCAGTTACATTTGTCCTGCAAAACGTCCGTTGACCCAGAGTATCAAGTCCATGCGTAAAATGGTTCTTGCGAGCCGCAGGAAGAAATAGAAGAGGGGGATGTGAAAAATGGATCAAATGTTACATGTATCATCAAATCCCCATGTCAGGGATAAGATGACCACAAGCAAGATCATGCAGATGGTGGTAATCGCACTTCTGCCTACAAGCTTGTATGGTATTTATAATTTTGGATTTCGTGCTCTTCTGATCATTTTGATATCTGTTATTTCCAGTGTGGGATTTGAATGGATCTATGATCGCCTGATGCATAAGAAAAACACAGTGAAAGATTTCAGTGCGGTTGTTACCGGACTTCTTCTGGCATTAAATATGCCTGTTTCCATTCCGCTGTGGATGCCTGTACTGGGCAGCGCCTTTGCAATCATTGTTGTAAAACAGCTTTTCGGCGGACTTGGACAGAACATTATGAACCCGGCTCTGGCAGCAAGATGCTTCCTTATGATCTCCTTTGCGGGAAAAATGACAAACTTTGCTGTTTCAGAAGGATTCCGCGGAGCGGTTGACAGCGTTACAGGTGCGACTCCTCTTGCGGCATTAAAGGATCATGGCTTCGGTGAAGGTTCTGTTTCTGTGGTAAATCTGTTCCTTGGCAACCATCAGGGTACCATCGGAGAGACATCTGCTCTGGCAATTCTCCTTGGAGCCATTATTCTGGTAGCTTACAAGATCATTACTCTCAGAGTGCCGCTTACATATATCGGAAGCTTCGGCGTATTTGTTATTTTATATATGCTGTTTTCCGGAATGGGCTTTGATGTGAATTACCTTCTCAGCCATCTGTTTTCCGGCGGTCTGATGCTTGGTGCATGGTTCATGGCGACGGACTACGTAACTACACCGATTACGCCGAAGGGCCAGATCGTGTATGGCTGCTGCCTCGGTGTTCTCACCGGAGTATTCCGTCTCTTTGGCGGTTCTGCAGAGGGCGTTTCCTACGCGATCATCTTCTGCAACCTTCTTGTTCCTGTCATTGAACGTGTTACCCGTCCGGTAGCATTCGGGAAAGGAGGCAAAAAGGCATGAAAAACACCATCGTTAAAGATACGATCGCCATTACGCTGATCACTCTTGTTGCCGGTCTTGCGCTTGGCGTTGTTCAGGATATTACATCTGAACCCATTGCACAGCAGGAGATCAAGGCAAAAGAAGAAGCCTACAAGGCTGTTTTTGAAGATGCGGATTCTTTTGAACAGGTTTCTGAAGAGGATGCAGATCTGGAAGCATTTCTCGATGAAAACGGATACGGTGCCCAGACAATAAATGAGGTTATGCTTGTCAAGGACGCATCCGGCGCTGATATGGGATATGCCTTTACCGTAACCACCTCTGAAGGTTATGGCGGAGATATTCAGTTTGCCATGGGCGTGAGAGATGACGGTACACTCAATGCCATTTCCATTCTTTCCATCGGTGAGACTGCAGGTCTTGGTATGAGAGCTACCACAGATGAGTTCAAAAACCAGTTCAAAGACAAAAATGTTGAAAAATTTGAATATACCAAAAACGGTGCCACAGAAGACTATCAGATCGATGCTCTCAGCGGTGCCACGATCACAACGAATGCCATGACAAATGGTGTAAACGCCGGTTTATGTGCGTTCCAGTATGAGAAAGGAGGGAACTAAGTGATGAAAGCAAATACACCTGCTGAACGATTATATAACGGTATCATCAAAGAGAACCCTACCTTTGTATTGATGCTTGGTATGTGCCCCACACTGGCGGTTACGACCTCAGCAATCAATGGTATCGGCATGGGTCTTACCACAACTCTGGTACTTGCATGCTCCAACCTGATGATCTCTCTGCTTCGTAAAGCGATTCCGGATAAGGTTCGTATGCCTGCATTTATCGTAGTTGTTGCTTCTTTTGTAACAATTGTACAGCTTCTTCTGGAAGCATTTATTCCAGCCCTTTATGACGCCCTTGGAATCTATATTCCTCTGATCGTTGTAAACTGTATCATCCTTGGTCGTGCAGAGGCTTATGCATCCAAAAATGCTCCTGTTCCGTCACTCTTTGACGGTATTGGAATGGGACTTGGTTTTACATTGAGTATTACCTGTATCGGTGCAGTACGTGAGCTTCTCGGAGCAGGCACGATCTTTGGTGCACAGATCCTTCCTCTGGCAGATTCTGCAGCAGGAAAAATGGGATATGAGCCGATTACGATCTTTATCCTTGCACCCGGAGCGTTCTTTGTTCTTGCATTTTTATCTGCGATCCAGAACAGATTTAAGCTTGGTGCTGCAAAACGCGGAATTGACCCCAGCAACCCGGATTGCGGCGGAAGCTGTGCTTCCTGCGGCAACAGCGCATGCAAAGGAAAAGGGGGTAACGCATAATGAAAGAGCTTTTAATTATTGCCATTGGCTCCGCTTTGGTTAACAACGTTGTACTCAGCCAGTTCCTTGGTCTGTGTCCGTTCCTTGGCGTATCCAAAAAAATCGAGACAGCAGCCGGAATGGGCGGCGCGGTAATTTTCGTTATTACCTTATCCTCTTTTGTCTGCAGTCTGATTTACAAATTTATCCTGATCCCTACAAACCTTGTTTACCTGCAGACGATCGTATTTATTCTCATTATTGCAGCCCTTGTACAGTTTGTAGAAATGTTCCTTAAGAAAGTAATGCCTCCGCTGTATCAGGCGCTTGGTGTATACCTGCCTCTGATCACAACAAACTGTGCGGTTCTTGGTATTGCACTTACAAACGTACAGAAAGAGTACAATGTACTTCAGGGAACGATTAACGGCTTTGCAACAGCAGTTGGTTTTACCGTATCCATCGTTCTGATGGCAGGACTGCGTGAGAAAATCGAATACAATGACATTCCGAAATCCTTCCAGGGCTTTCCGATTGTACTTCTTACAGCCGGACTGATGGCAATTGCCTTTTTCGGATTCTCAGGACTGATTTAAGGAGGCGTATAAGATGAATGTTGGAGCAATTATCATGGCGACCGTCGTGGTTGCGGCTGTAGGTCTCTTTATCGGTATTTTTCTTGGCCTTGCAGGAAAAAAATTCGCAGTAGAAGTAAATGAAAAGGAAGTAGCAGTGCGTGAAGCTCTTCCAGGCAATAACTGCGGCGGCTGCGGTTATCCGGGATGTGACGGTCTTGCGGCTGCCATTGCAAAGGGCGAGGCGCCGGTAAACGGATGTCCTGTAGGCGGAGAGCCTGTTGGAAAGATCATTGCCGGAATCATGGGCCAGGAGGTTGTGGAAACAGCCCGTCAGGTTGCATTTGTGAAATGTGCGGGTACCTGTGAGAAAACCAGAAATAACTATGCTTATACTGGTGTTGAAGACTGTGAAATGATGGCGTTCATGCCTGTTGGCGGAGCAAAGACATGTTCCTATGGCTGTCTCGGCTTTGGAAGCTGCGTAAAAGCATGTCCTTTCGATGCAATTCATGTTATTGACGGAATTGCACACGTGGATAAGGAGGCATGTAAGGCCTGCGGCAAGTGTGTGGCAAAATGTCCGAGACACTTAATTGAACTGGTACCTTATGATCAGACTGTTTTTGTAGGCTGCAGCTCTCATGCAAAGGGCAAAGCAGTTACCGGCGCATGTGATGTAGGCTGTATCGGATGTAAGAAATGTGAGAAGACCTGCCCCAACGGAGCAATCACAGTTACAGATTTCTGTGCTCACGTGGATTACGAAAAATGTACAAACTGCGGTGCATGTAAAGAAGCATGCCCGAGAGGAATTATCCTTTAAGTTTAACCTTTTATGATTTTTATAAGAGGCTGCTGCATAGTCAGAAGCGAAATTTTCGCAGGCTGAATTGTGCGGCAGCCTCTTTTAATGGGTTGCTCTTCCCATTTTTCTGTGATATGATATTAAAATCCAGCAGTTTCAAAATGAAATTGCCAAACAGGAAACAGACAGAGACAGGAGACAGATCCATGATCGCATTTATCCGGGGAGTAGCCGCTGATTTTACAGAGAATACTGTGGTTCTTGAAACAGGCGGCGTGGGATATGAAATATACATGACAGGCAATGCCCTTTCACAGCTTCAGATCGGCAGGGAATATAAGATACATACATACTTTCAGGTACGGGAGGACGCTCAGCAGTTATTCGGTTTTCTGACGAAGGATGATCTGCAGTTCTTTAAGCTGCTGCTTAATGTTAATGGTGTAGGACCAAAAGCAGCTCTTGGGATTCTTTCCGGTATGTCCGCAGATGAGCTTCGTTTTGCCATTCTGGCAGACGATATCAAAACTTTGTCAAAAGCTCCGGGAATCGGCAAAAAAACGGCGCAGAAGGTAATTCTTGAATTAAAGGATAAGCTGGATCTTCAGGATGCCTTCGAAACCAAACTGGAGCATGTTCAGGACAGTCAGGTTTCCGGTGCCATGCCGGAGGACGGACGAAAGGAAGCAGTGGAGGCTCTTGTGGCTCTCGGGTACCGGCAGACAGATGCGCTGCGTGCGGTAAGCAAGGTTACCGGCGTTTCTGCTGATGATGTGGAAGGACTTTTGAAAGCGGCTCTTAAGAATTTTTGATAAATAAGGAAGCACAAAATGGAAAACAGGATCATTACAACAGATGTAACAGAAGAAGATTTTTCACTGCAGGAAAACCTGCGTCCGCAGTCGCTGGATGATTATATCGGTCAGGAAAAAATCAAAAAAACACTGAAAATATATATAGAAGCAGCCAAACAACGCCACGATCCCCTTGATCATGTGCTTTTTTACGGCCCTCCGGGCCTTGGAAAAACAACACTTTCCGGGATCATTGCCCATGAAATGGGTGTTCATATGAAAGTAACATCCGGGCCGGCCATTGAGAAGCCGGGAGAAATGGCGGCTATTTTAAACAATCTCCAGGAAGGGGATATTCTTTTTGTTGATGAGATCCACCGGCTGAACCGGCAGGTGGAAGAGGTTTTATACCCTGCCATGGAGGATTTTGCCATAGATATAATGATCGGCAAAGGTGCTTCGGCACGTTCCATAAGACTGGATCTTCCCAAATTTACCCTTGTGGGCGCCACTACCAGAGCGGGGCTGTTATCAGCACCTCTTCGTGACCGTTTTGGTGTGATGCATCATCTGGAGTTTTATGATCAAAAAGAGCTTGCCACCATTGTTTTGCGCTCTGCACAGGTTCTTGGTGTGGAGATCGATGCAAAGGGTGCTTCGGAAATCGCCAAACGTTCCAGAGGAACCCCAAGGCTTGCCAACCGTCTTTTAAAAAGGGTACGGGATTTTGCCCAGGTGAAGTATGACGGCAAAATCACATTTCAGGTTGCCTGCTTTGCGCTTGATCTGCTGGAAGTGGATCAGTATGGACTGGATAAGGTAGACCGGCGTATACTGCAGACTATGATCAGGAATTTCCAGGGAGGACCTGTGGGTCTGGAGACTCTGGCAGCAGCAATCGGTGAAGATTCGGGAACCCTGGAGGATGTTTATGAACCATATCTTCTTCAGAATGGATTTATCAGCCGGACCCCAAGAGGAAGGATGGCGACGCGTATGGCGTATGAGCATCTGGGGCTGCCCTTTGATCAGGCATAACAAATTTCAGAAGGTATTCTCGAATCAAACTCGGGAATTATTCAAAAAAGTTCTATACTTTTTGATGTAATTTTAGTATACTGGACATAAATATGAAAAACAGTAAAGGCGAATGCAGGTATCTGCGTCGGATATACTTAATAGATAAAGTCACGGGAGGCTTATACGAATGGCGGTAAAAAATACAGCACAGGTAATTATCGGCGGCAAGATCATTACACTGGGAGGCTATGAATCGGAGGAATACTTCCAGAAGGTTGCATCTTATATGAATAACAAAATTGCAGAGCTGAGCGAAATGCCGGGCTATAGCCGGCAGCCAATGGAAACGAAGCATACGCTGCTCAGTCTTAACATTGCAGATGATTATTTTAAAGCGAAGAAACAGGCAGAGATTTTTGAACAGGATCTTCAGCAGAAGGATCAGGAGATGTACGATTTGAAGCATGAGCTGATTTCTCTTCGTATGCAGATAGAAGAAGCCGAAAAGAAAGAAAAGGCTGCTGTGGAGCAGAAGAATCTTCTGGAAGGAAAAGTTGCAGAATTAGAAAAAGAAATGGATGATTTGCTTAAGTAACCGGTACAATAAGGATACCCCTGGTTTTGTATACATACTTGGCAATTATGAGAGGGTTGCTTCGGTAATCCTCTTTTTTGCCCACAGGGAGTTTTTTGACAGAAAGGAATATCTTTGAATACAAATAATAACGTGGAACTGCTGGCACCTGCCGGTTCCTTTGAGGGTTTTATGGCTGCACTGGGTGCAGGAGCAGATGCTGTTTATGTGGGAGGGCCTTTTTTCGGGGCCAGAGCCTATGCCAGAAATTTTACGGAAGAAGAGCTGCTTACTGCCATTGATACAGCGCATCTTCATGACAGAAAGCTGTATCTTACCGTTAATACACTTCTGAAAAACAAAGAGCTGTACGGCAGTCTTTATGAATATCTGGCACCGCTTTACGAAAGAGGACTGGATGCAGTGATCGTTCAGGACATAGGCGTGTTTCAGTTTATAAAAGAACATTTTCCCGGACTTCATCTTCATGCCAGTACGCAGATGGCCATTTCCGGACCGGAGGGCATGCGCTTTCTGGAAAAACTGGGTGCTTCCAGAGTTGTGGCAGCCAGAGAGCTGACTCTTGAGGAACTGTCAGAGATGCACAGGGAGAGCCCCATTGAGATTGAAGCGTTTATACATGGAGCATTATGCTACAGCTATTCGGGACTTTGTCTGATGAGCAGCATTCTGGGCGGAAGAAGCGGAAACAGAGGAAGATGTGCCCAGCCCTGCCGACTGACTTATGATGTTGCTCAGGACAAAAATGCTTTTCGTGGAAAAAAGCAAAAATGCCCCTTAAGTCTGAAGGATTTAAATACCATCGGGCTGCTCCCGGATATTATTGCTGCAGGAGTGACATCCCTTAAGATTGAAGGTCGGATGAAGCAGCCTCAGTATACGGCGGGAGTAACGGCAGTTTATAGAAAATACCTGGACTTATTCCTGGAGAACGGTGCGGATAATTATCATGTAGAAGAGAAGGATAAAAAAGCTCTTCTGGAAATTTTCAGCAGAGGAGGGTCCTGTGAGGGATACTACGTTGACAGGCGGGGGCCTTCCATGATCGATTTTTGCAGCGATAAGAAAACCAGGGAATGTGATATTTCTCTGTCCTCGCCGAAAGAAAAGCTTTCCGGAAAATTATCTCTTATTCCCGGAGAACCGGCCAGACTGGAAATTTCTCTGAAGGATCACAGGGCTTGTGTCAGCGCAGGAGAAGTGCAGCAGGCTGTAAACCGGCCGATGGATGCTGAACGGATCCGCAGACAGATGGATAAGCTGGGAGGAACAGCCTATCAATGGGAGAATCTGGAAATTGAGACACATGGAAATATTTTTGTTCCTGTAAAGGTGCTGAATGAAATACGCAGAGACGGGATTACAGAACTGGAAAACAGGATATTGTCTCCTTACCGCAGGACACTTACAGGTAAACCACAGGCTTCACAAAAGCTGACTGTCCCCAGGAGGCCGAAAGCAAATCTGCCTCTTTATGCATCCTGTGAGAATATGGAAACAGCCAGAAGCCTTTTACGGGAAGAGGGGCTTACCGGTCTGTATGTTCCTTATTACGCGGTGGAAGAATGTATGTCAGAAGGGCTTTGCCGGAATATAGAAATATATCTGGCACTTCCCCATATGCTGCGGGGGCGGATTCCGGAAAATGCAGTAAAAAAGATCCGTGACTGGGTGGACAGAGGACTCGCCGGCATTCTGGTACGCAATTATGAATCCTTTGCTGTTATGAAGGAATGGGGCCTTGCAGAGAAATGTGTTGCAGATGCAGCTTTGTACAGCTGGAATAATGCTGCAGTGGACTTCTGGAAAGACCAGGGGGTTCAGAAGAATACCATGCCTCTGGAATTAAATGAAGGAGAGCTTCGCCACAGGAATAATTCTGACAGCGAGATGATCGTGTACGGTTATCTTCCCATGATGATATCCGCACAGTGTGTACGAAAAAACAATTTTTCCTGTACCGGAAATGAAGGCATTGTTTATTTAAAAGACCGGTATGACAAAGTCTTTCCTGTTTCCTGCTGCTGTGATTACTGGAAAACAGAAACTACAAAACATCCCATGCCGTGTTATAATATCATTTACAATACCCTTCCCTATGGCCTGCTGAAGGAAAAGAAGCAGGTGGAGGCGCTGTCTCCTGCAGCTGTACGTCTTTCTTTTACTGTGGAGACTCCGTCAGAGGCTGTGGAGGTTTTCCGTGCTTTCAGAAAGGTATATCATGAAAATGGAAATCCTGCGGAATATCCGTTTACGAAGGGACATTTTAAAAGAGGGGCCGAATAACGTCATATGATTAATGTAATTGTTGAATTATCAAAATATGTTATTTTAACTTTAATGATCGTCTATACCTTTTATTGCTTTTATCTGGTGCGAAAACAGAATGAGGAAGAGAAGAAGGAATCGTTAAGAAGGCAGATCATGCTTATTTTCTTTATGGATTTTACAGCATTTCTTGTGATCTTCCTGAAGACTGCCGATTTTCAGGTTGTTGTGTTTTATGTGGAAATGATGGTGTTTTTTACACTTATCCAGATTTTGTACAGGCTTTTTTATAAAAAGGCATCGCTGCTTTTGTTAAATAATATGTGTATGCTTCTGAGTGTGGGATTTATTATGCTGTGCCGTCTGGATGTGGCAACGGCAAATAAGCAGCTTCTGATCGCTGCATCGGGAAGCGCTGTTGCACTGGTTGTTCCTGTGATGATCCGAAAAATGAAATTCTTAAAAAAGCTTACATGGATTTATGCGGGAATCGGTATAGTTCTGTTGGCGCTTGTATTTCTGCTGGCACAGACAAGCTACGGGGCGAAGCTTTCTCTTATGGGGGTCCAGCCATCTGAGGTAATCAAGATCACCTTTGTATTTTTTATGGCTTCTCTTCTGTGGCGGGACAGAAGTTTTAAGCGGGTGGTTCAGGCGACGATTGTGGCAGGACTCCATGTGGGCATCCTGGTACTTTCAAGGGATCTGGGAAGCGCAGTAATATTCTTTTTTGCGTATCTGGTGATGATTTATGTTTCCACAAAAAATCCCGGTTATCTGGCGCTTGGAATGGCAGGAGGAAGCGGAGCTTCTGTGGTGGCATACCATCTCTTCGGACATGTTCGCCAGAGAGTAAGTGCCTGGAAGGATCCCATGGCTGTTTATGAAAATGAGGGATATCAGATCGTGCAGTCTCTTTTCGCCATCGGAACCGGAGGATGGTTCGGAATGGGACTGTGTCAGGGATCTCCGGAGAAAATTCCCGTTGTTAAGAATGATTTTATTTTCAGTGCCATCTGTGAGGAACTGGGCGGTATTTTTGCAATCTGTCTGATTCTGGTGTGCATGAGCTTTTTCCTTATGATTGGCAATATTTCCCTGCAGATCAAAAATCCTTTTTACAAGCTGATCGCGCTGGGACTTGGTACGGAATATGCATTCCAGGTATTTCTTACCATCGGTGGCGCTATTAAATTCATCCCCATGACAGGTGTTACCCTTCCGCTGGTCAGCTACGGAGGCAGCTCTGTTATGAGTACCATCATTATGCTTGCAATTATTCAGGGACTGTATATTTTAAGAGAAGACGAGGATGAAGAAATTGAGCGATTTAGAAAAGAAGCGGCGAAAAGAGCTTATGAAAGAGAGGAAGCGTTTAGAACGCGAGGCTATTAAGAAAAAGAAAGCCAGAAACAGAGAATATACATTTGTTTCTGTCTTTTTCGTGTTGATATTTGTCAGTTTGATTGGTTATCTGGTGTATTTTAATGCGGTAAAAAGTGAAGACTTTATTAACAGTCCTTATAACACCCGCCAGGATACCTTTTCCGACCGGGTCATCCGCGGAAAGATCCAGTCATCCGACGGAGAAATTCTGGCACAGACAAATGTTTATGATGACGGGACAGAGGAGCGGGTCTATCCCTATTCCAATATTTTTGCACATGCTGTAGGATATGATTCCCATGGGAAAAGCGGCCTGGAATCAGAAGCTAATTTCCAGCTGCTCACATCCCATTCCTTTTTTCTGGAGCAGCTGCGAAATGAAATGCTTGACCGGAAAAATATGGGAGACACGGTCATTGCCAGTCTGAGTGCAAATTTGCAGTCAACAGCTTACTATGCTCTTGGAGACAGGCGGGGTGCGGTAGTTGCCATTGAGCCTTCCACAGGAAGGGTTCTTGCCATGGTCAGTAAGCCGGATTTTGATCCCAATTATATTGATGACAACTGGGAATGGCTGGTTGGAGATGAGAACAGCAGCAATCTGCTGAACAGAGCTACCAACGGTGCATATCCTCCCGGTTCGGTTTTCAAAATCGTGACATCACTTGATTATTTCAGGACATATGGAAGCTTTGAGGGCTATTCCTATAATTGCCAGGGCAGTATTACAATGGAAGATCATACAATCAATTGTTATAATGGAACCGTTCACGGTGAGGAGGACTTTTATCATGCGTTTGCAAGCTCCTGCAACTGCGCGTTTGCGGATATGGGAGTAAGCCTGGGCGGGGGATCTCTGAAAAATACGGCAGAGGATCTTCTGTTTAACAAAGAACTGCCGCTTAGCTCTTATCGTACAAGTACCTTTTCACTGAACAAGAAATCCGGGAAGCCGCTGACCATGCAGACCTCCATAGGACAGGGTGATACTCTTGTCTCACCTATGCATATGGCACTGATCACATGTGCCATTGCAAACGGCGGCGTTTTAATGAAACCGCAGATGATAGATGAGGTGGTGAATAATACCGGTGATTCTGTAAGCAAAACAGAACCCTCTGTGTACAAACGTATCATGTCCGGCAACGAGGCTAATCTTCTCGGAAAGCTGATGCAGGGAGTTGTGGAATACGGTACGGCTTCTGCCTTAAGCGGACGTGGATATACGGCAGCGGGCAAGACAGGATCTGCGGAGTTTAATGAAGATGGCTCCAGTCACTCCTGGTTTGTGGGATATTGTAATACAGATTCTCCGGAGCTTGTGGTGGCAATTATTGTTGAAGATGGCGGTACAGGCAGCGAATCTGCCGTACCGATCGCAGCACAGCTGTTTGACGCATATTATTATAACTGATTTTGTTTTCTGTCTGCTCTATATTTTGGGTTGCCAGACCGTAAAAAAAACGTTATACTATATTCAGTTTATATAATACACACGCATAACAGGAGGATTTGCAAATGATAGAAGCAACGAGCTGTGGCGGTGTGGTAATTCATCGTGGTAAGATTTTGGCATTATACAAATCTTACAGAAACCGTTACGAGGGGTGGGTCTTACCCAAAGGAACTGTGGAGAAGGGAGAAGATTTTGAGCAGACTGCTTTGCGGGAAGTGAGAGAAGAGGCAGGTGTGAAGGCTACCATTGTTAAATATATTGGTAAAAGCCAGTATAACTTTACTGTTCCGGAAGATTATGTAACAAAAGAGGTACACTGGTTTCTTATGACGGCAGATAATTATCATAGCAGACCCCAAAGAGAAGAGTATTTCGTGGATTCCGGGTATTACAAATTTCATGAGATTTACCATCTTCTTCGTTTTTCCAATGAGAAACAGATCGTGGAGAAGGCATATCAGGAATATCTGGAACTGCGAAGTTCAGGTCTGTGGGACGGGCAGCAAAGACGATATTAAATGCATGTCTGCAGGCATTTAATACAGGAGACGGGGCTGTGTTTTTACGCAGTCCTGTTTATATTCTGTGATTTTTGGCAATCCTTAAGGTGGTGATGCGGATGTTAAGATGGCTGGGATGGAAGGAAAAGTTTTATATAGATGACAGCATTAAGGATCCGGATAAGATCCGTCGGGCTGTGGACAGGAGAAAGGCTGCTCCGGGAGTATATCTGCTGACCCTTTCCCATACGCCGGGAAATATTCTGGAAATAATTCCGGCATCTCTTTTGCTGCAGAAGACACTGAGACGTCTGTGTCCGCCGGTTATCGGTATGGCAAAAGGCAAAGATTCTGCAATTGAGCTTTCGGTCAGGATCCTTGAAGAGGTATATGAGAGCACGGGCGGCTTTCAGATAAAAGAATATATGGAAAACGGGTGAGGGTATGCTACATATCTTATGGATGATTCTGAAGTTCATACTGATATTGCTGGGAGCGGTTCTGGGGCTGATCATGCTACTGATTCTGCTGGTTTTATTCTGTCCCGTGTGCTATGGGTTTTCGGCGTCAAAAGAGGCAGCGGAGCCTCTGAAGCAGATTCGGGTGAATGGCAGAGTGAGCTGGCTTTTTCGAGGGATTTCCCTTAAGGCGTCGTATAAAGACGGAAACCTGGAGCAGGATGTTTTCCTGTTTGGAATTTCGCTGGGAAAGATTCTTTCCGGACTGCGCAGGAGAAAAAAGAGACGTTCCCCTGAAAAGACAGAATCACGATCCGGGGATTTAACGAAAGATACATTTTCCGGGAAAGAGTCAGAACCGGAAGTGAAAAGAGAGTCGGAGGTTATTTTCGAACCGGAAGATGGCTTTGAAACAGAACCGGAGCCTCAGGTGCAGAAGGAAAGAGGAATTTCTCCGGAAAGCAGTAAAACAGAAACGAAAGAGAAGGCGAAAGAGAAAGAGAAAGCGAAAGCTGCAAAATCAACGCCGCGATCAGAGAAGACGCACCGTAAAAAACCTGCAATTAAGAAAATATCGTTAACAATACGGGGCATCTGTGATAAAATTAAAAAGCAGAAGACTTTTTTTAGCAATCAGCATACAAAGGATGCTTTATCTCTGATATGGTCTGATGCAAAAGGCCTGATCATTCACGTTCTGCCAACCAGAATAGAAGGAAGGATCACTTTCGGGTGTGAGGATCCATCGATTACAGGTACGATTCTGGCGATTCTGGGAATTTCTGTTCCCTTTCACAAAAATAAAATTGCAGTTAAGCCTTTGTTTGAGGACAGGAATGTGCTGGAGGGACAGGTTCAGGCGAAGGGACGCATATTTGTATGTGTTCTTGTAAAAATAGCAATAGAAGTTTATTTTAATAAAAATGTGAAATATATTATAAACCAATGGAAGCATAAGGAGGGCTAATCATGGAAAAAGAAAACAACTTCAAGGAAACGGTAAACTCCCTGTTCAGCGGGATGGACAGCTTTGTTTCTGCAAAAACTGTAGTAGGAGATGCTATCCATGTGGGAGATACGATTATTCTTCCTCTGGTTGATGTATCCTTTGGCGTTGGTGCCGGAGCTTTTGCCGGAGATAACAAAAATAACGGCGGCGGTGGTCTTGCTGGAAAAATGACACCATGTGCGGTTCTGGTTATACAAAATGGTACCACAAAGCTTGTAAATGTGAAAAATCAGGATGGTCTCACAAAAGTGCTTGATATGGTTCCGGATCTTGTAAACCGTTTTGCACCGGGAGGAGCAGAATCAGATAAACAGGAAGATACGGAAGAATAAAGATCTGACAGAATGTGTGGTATGTTCTGTGTCAATAAAACAGGGACATGGTATGGATTGCCTTCTTTTGGCATATACTATAGGAAAGAAATAAAATGGAATGAAGTCAGGTGACGAGGCTCATTGGATTTGGATTGTTTTTTATGGGGCTGGGCATGCTGATAGGATTTCTTATCACAGAAACGATTCTGGTCATTCTGGCAGCAGCCATATGCCTTATGTGCGGATATCATATGTTTTGCCGGTAAGGGGCTGATGAAGGGAAAGATCATCAGTCTCTTTTTGTTTTTATTTTAAGATAAAAAATACCCTCGCCAGATGACGAGGGAAGTTTTTTATGCTCTTTCAACTAATCCAGATCTTAAGCAAGAAGTACATACATACATTTTCTTAGCACCGCCGTTGGTTTTAACTCTGACGGATTTGATATTGGATTTCCACATTTTATTGGTTCTTCTATGAGAATGACTCACATTATTTCCAAAATGAGCTCCTTTTTCACAAACTGCACATTTAGCCATGATAGCACCTCCTTGACGCTTTTTTTCAACATGTATCATTTTAACAGATGAAATATGCTTTTGCAAGCAAAAAAAGGAAAATTGTAAAAAATAATATTTCTTTTTCTGTAAAAAGAGGTTATAATACAAACATAATAATGAAAATGTTTGAGGTAACCATATGAATGGACGTATAGATTCCGGTTTGGGAAAGATCGTTATTGATACGGATGTGATTGCGACCTATGCAGGCAGTGTGGCAGTGGAATGTTTCGGTATAGTGGGAATGGCTGCTGTCAGCGTTAAGGACGGTCTGGTTAAGCTTCTGCGCAGAGACAGTCTGAAACATGGCATAAGTGTCAGAATCACAGAGGACAATAAAATCCGTCTGAACTTCCATGTCATTGTGGCATATGGCGTGAATATCAGTACGATTGCAGACAATCTTGTCAGCAATGTAAAATATAAAGTAGAGGCTTTTACCGGTATCGAGATTGAAAAGATCAATGTCCTGGTTGAAGGCGTGCGCGCAATAGATTAGGAGTGAGGAGGAACCTTGTGGTGAATACTAAAACCATAGATGCAAAAGTACTTTCCAGAATGTTTCTGGCAGGAGCTAAGAACCTGGAAGCAAAAAAAGAATGGATCAATGAATTGAATGTTTTTCCGGTGCCGGATGGAGATACAGGTACCAATATGACCCTTACCATTATGTCCGCAGCGGCGGAGGTAGGTTCACTTACAGATTCCAATATGGAGACGCTGGCTAAGGCCATTTCTTCCGGCTCTTTAAGAGGTGCCCGGGGTAATTCCGGTGTTATCCTGTCTCAACTTCTCCGTGGATTCACAAAAGGTGTTAAAAAATTCCAGGAGCTTGATGCACCGGCGATTGCCGCTGCAATGGAAAAAGGTGTGGAGACAGCCTACAAGGCAGTAATGAAACCTAAGGAAGGAACAATTCTGACAGTGGCTAAGGCTGCAGCTGCAAAGGCGACAGAGGTTGCAGAGGATGCAGAGAACCTGGAAGAATTCTTTATGGAAATTTTCCGTCATGCGGAAGAAACGCTGGCAAAAACTCCGGAAATGCTGCCTGTATTAAAAGAGGCAGGTGTGGTTGATTCAGGCGGACAGGGTCTGCTGGAGGTTTACCGCGGAGCCATTGACGGATATCTTGGAAAAGAAGTGGATTACACGGAATTTGCCAGAAGCCAGGGACCGGCTGTTACAAAGATCTCTCCACAGGCAGAGGCTAACATTAAATTCGGTTACTGTACGGAATTTATTATCCTTCTTAATAATCCGCTTCCGGAACAGGAAGAACATAGCTTCAAGGAATTTCTTACATCCATCGGTGATTCTATTGTTCTGGTAGCCGATGATGAAATAGTTAAAGTACATGTTCATACCAATCATCCCGGACAGGCTATTGAGCGCGCTCTTACTTATGGCGCACTGTCCCGTATGAAGATTGATAATATGCGTGAGGAGCATCAGGAAAAACTGATCAAGGACGCAGAGAAGCTGGCCCGGGAGCAGGCTAAGCAGGAGGCCGAAAAAGAAAAAAAACAACCTCCCAAGGAAGTAGGATTTATTTCCGTATCTGCCGGCAACGGACTTACAGAAATCTTTAAGGATCTCGGAGTAGATTATCTTATTGAAGGCGGTCAGACCATGAATCCAAGTACGGAGGATATGCTTAATGCCATTGATAAGGTAAATGCCAGAACAATTTATATTTTCCCGAATAACAAAAATATTGTTCTTGCAGCAAACCAGGCACGGGATCTGACAGAAGATAAAGAAGTAGTTGTGGTTCCCACAAAGACTGTCCCTCAGGGCATTTCTGCTATTATCAGTTATGTTCCGGAGAAAGATACCAAAGAGAATCTGGAAGCTATGAAAGAGGCTATCGCCAATGTAAAAACAGGACAGATCACCTACGCGGTTCGTGATACCAGAATTGATGATAAGGAAATTCACGAAGGCGATATTATGGGCCTGGGAGACAGCGGGCTGCTTGCCGTAGGCAGTGAGAGAAGTCAGATCGCTGTAGAGACAGTAAAGGCCATGGTAGACGAGGATTCCGAGATCGTAAGTGTTTATTACGGTGCAGATGTTACGGAAGAAGAAGCACAGGAGCTTTGTGAGACCCTTGAATCAGAATTTCCGGATTGTGAAGTAGAACTGAACATGGGCGGACAGCCGATTTACTATTATGTGATCTCAGTAGAATAACAGGTATTTATGAAAAGGGCGGAAGGCGACTTCCGCCTTTTTGGATGAAAAGAAAAGGAAAGGGAGCAGATATGAAAAAACCTCTTCGTGAACTGAAAGGCGTAGGCGAAAAGACAGAAAAAATCTTTGCAAAGTTGGGGCTGACAAATACAGAGGAACTTCTGCATTATTTTCCCCGAAATTATGAGGCATACGAAGAACCGGCGGAAATCGGTTCACTGGAGGAAAACACACTGTGTTCTGTTTTGGGGCATGTTGTGTCGTCGCCTTCCATAAGTTCTGTGCGCTCTCTGCAGGTGGTTTCTGTGACTGCCGCAGATTCCACAGGAAAGATTGCGCTGGTCTGGTATAACGCGCCCTATCTTCGCAGTACACTCAAAAAAGGAAGTGTTTTCGTTTTTCGCGGCCGTGTGGTAAAAAAAAGAGGACGTCTTCAGATGGAACATCCGGAAATATTTACACCGGCTGCATATGAAGAAATCAAAGGCCGGCTCCAGCCGGTGTACTCTCTGACAGCAGGTCTGACAAATAAGATGGTTACAAAGCTGGTAAGACAGATTATGGATTCCGCACCCCTTTCTGAGGAATTCCTTCCCGAGGAGCTGCGTGCACGTTATCAGCTGGCAGATGATAATTTCGCCATTGCGAATATTCATTTTCCCATGAATATGGAAGAATTGCTGATTGCCAGAAAAAGGCTGGTATTTGACGAATTTCTGCTTTTTATTCTGGCTGTACAGCAGCTGAAAGAAAAAACCGTACAGGCGCGGAATTCTTTTGAAATGAAGCCGGTCTGGGATACAGAAGAGGTGATAGAAGGGCTTCCATATGAGCTTACAAAAGCACAGAAAAATGTATGGCATGAAATTGAGCGGGACATGTGCAGTCACAGATTAATGTCAAGACTGGTACAGGGAGATGTGGGAAGCGGGAAGACCATCCTTGCGTTTCTTGCCATGATACTGGCGGTAAAAAACGGTTATCAGGCGGCAATGATGGTTCCTACAGAGGTACTTGCCCGGCAGCATATGGAAGCATTCTGCAGTCTGGTGGAAGAACAGGGGCTTACCGGATGCCAGCCTGTTCTTCTGACCGGTTCCTGTACGGCAAAACAAAAGAGGGAAATATACAAAAGTATTGAAGAAGGAAGTGCAAATGTGATTATCGGCACTCATGCGCTGATACAGGATAAAGTTACCTACGCGAATCTTGCACTTGTGATCACAGATGAGCAGCACCGGTTTGGTGTTCGTCAGAGGGAGGCACTAAGCACCAGAGGGAATCCTCCGCATATACTGGTAATGAGTGCCACTCCCATTCCCAGAACTCTGGCAATTATTTTATACGGTGATCTGGATATTTCTGTGGTGGATGAACTTCCGGCCAGGAGGCTGCCCATAAAAAACTGTGTTGTCAATACTTCCTACAGGCCAAAGGCGTATTCATTTATGCAAAAACAGATTCAGCTTGGCCATCAGGTATATATTATATGTCCTATGGTTGAGGAAAGTGAAGGACTGGATGCGGAAAATGTAACAGATTATACAAGAAATATACGAACCTGTTTTCCGGATACTGTCTGCATTGAAGCTCTTCACGGAAAAATGAAGCCAAGAGAAAAAAACAGGATTATGGAGGAGTTTGCTGCAGGGAAAATACAGATACTGGTTTCAACAACTGTGGTAGAGGTTGGAGTGAATGTACCGAATGCCACTGTGATGATGGTGGAAAATGCGGAGCGCTTCGGGCTTGCTCAGCTTCACCAGCTTCGCGGAAGAGTCGGACGGGGAGATGCGCAGTCCTATTGTATTTTTATGCAGGGAAATGACCGGCAGGAGACTTCAAAGCGACTGGAAATACTGAATAAATCCAATGACGGTTTTTTTATTGCGGGAGAAGATCTGAAATTACGGGGTCCCGGGGATCTGTTTGGAATCCGTCAGAGCGGAATGCTGGAATTCAGGCTTGGCGATATTTATAATGATGCACCGATCCTTAAACAGGCCAGTGAAGCAGCGTCTGAAATACTGACACTTGATTTTGACCTGTCTTTGGAACAACACCGTACTCTCAGGGAAAAACTCCATGAATATATGCGCGAGGATCTGCAAAATATGGGGCTGTAAAACAAAGGGATTGCATTTTTTGGAAAAACGTAGTATTCTATGCAGGTAATTTATTGATTGGTATTTTTAAGGAGGAATTAAGTATGCCGAGAAAAGCAGCTACAGCAGAAGCTAAAAAAGCAACTGCAGCAGAGACAAAGAAAGCAGCTGCAGCAGAAACAAAGAAAGCAACTGTAAAGAAAACACCTGTCAGAAGAACTGCAAAGAAGGCAGCAGCACCTGAAATAGAGGTTTATGTTCAGTTCTGGGGCAAGGAAGTATTTGCCAAAGAAGTGAAAGAAAATATCCTGAAAATCTGGACAGATGAAATGGGCCATAAGATGGATGAGCTGAAGGATCTGAAGATCTATATTAAACCGGAAGATAATGGTGCTCATTATGTCTTCAATGGTGAGATCACAGGATTCCTTGCTCTGTAAGACAAAAAATACTATAATTTGTTTCAATTTGTTTCAAAAAAATCGGGGCTGCTGCATAGTCATCGCGTAATTGCCTGACTATGCAGCGGCCCCTATAGTATTTATGGACGATGCATCCGGTAGCTGCAGGTATTCCTGCATTCTTCTGCGGTACTGTTTACAGTACGGTCATCCATGACAGACTGCAGTGCAGTACGGTCTTTTTTGCTCTCTGCTTCCGGAATACGGCTTCCCGGTCCATTGACACAACCGCCCTCACATGCCATGCCTTCCATGAAATCTTCAGGGAGACGGTTGTTTTTTAATAATGTCAGATATTTTTTGCATTCTTTTGCGCCGTTTGCTCTGCAGACCTTTACAGGCTGTTCCACACCTTTTTCTTTCAGGGAATGAAGCACTGCTTCTGTTACGCCGCCGGCATTTGCAAAGTGACGTCCGTATATACTTCCCTGCTGAAGAGGCGCTCCCGCAGGTACAAGTCTGATTTCTTTCGCATCCAGCATTGCCATGGCTTCCCGGATAGTCAGAACATAGTCTGCGTTCTGTTCTACATTTTCGTCAAGAACCTCACTTTTTTTGGCAACACAGGGACCGATAAATACGGTGACCGCATCAGGATGCAGTGCTTTTATGTAACGGGATGTGGCCGCCATAGGGGATATAGTGGTGGAAATCATATCTTTAAGCTGAGGGAAATGGCGACGGATCATTGCCACAAAAGCAGGACAGCAGGAGGTTGTCTTTTTTTCACCCTTTTCAAGGGCTTCCAGCCATTCTTCACCTTCACTTTCTGCAGTGAGATCTGCGCCCAGCGCAACCTCGATCATATCTGTAAATCCAAGAGTAATCAGAGCGTTTCTCAGATCTCCCATAGTCACACCTTTTCCAAACTGTCCTTCCGCAGCAGGAGCGACCATTGCATAAACCGGTTTATCACCAAGGATTTCTCTGATTACGGGGATGATAAAGGAGATATCAGATAAAGCTCCAAAAGGACAGTTTTTAATACAGGCACCGCAGTGGATACATTTGTCATCATGGATTTTTACGATGTGGTTTTCATCCATACTGATGGCATTGACCGGACAGCTCTTTTTACAGGGACGCTGATGGTCACTGATGGCATTGTAAGGGCATGCCTGGGCACATTTGCCGCATTCCTTACATTTATCCGGATCAATATAGGCTTTGTCTCTTCCGATAGAGATGGCACCAAATTTGCAGGCATTTAAACATTTCTTTCCAAGGCATTTCTGACAGTTATCTGTTACTACATATCGCTGAATGGGGCATTCTGCGCAGGCGCTGTCCAGTACCTGTACGATATTTTTGTTTTTGATACCCTGTACAGGAAATTTTCCTTCTGCAAGACGGACACGCTGCCTGATGATCTCTCTTTCTCTGTATACACAGCAGCGAAAAAGAGCTTTGTGCCCGGGAAGAATGTCATAGGGAATCTGATCCCTTTTTTCGTCCAGATCGCCGTTAAAGGCATGTCTTGCAACCTGGGTAAGTACTTCCTGCTTGACGTCGTTAATATCGGATTCTCTTGTAAACATTATTTTCCTCCTCATGTGTTTCCTGACATGTTGCCAAAAAAATATTTTTATTTGAAACCTCCGCTTTTTCTGACTCAGTATAAAAAATATAAAATTGTATGTCAATTGAGAATACGCATGTTCGTAAATAAATACGATTTTGGCAATGTGGATATTATGCAGAAACTGCCAGTCTATTTTTTTTATTATTTCATATACTAAGACTGCAACACAAAGATACACCAAAAAAACAGAAAGAAATTTTACGGTAAAGACAAAGGAGGAAACAAACATGTCAAATAACAGTTCTTCAAACAGAGCAGTGGTACCGGAAGCAAAGGGTGCTTTAGACCGTTTTAAATTTGAGGTAGCCAGTGAACTGGGTGTGCCGCTTACTGACGGCTATAACGGTAACCTTACCTCTAAGCAGAACGGAAGCGTTGGTGGTTATATGGTCAAGAAAATGATCGAAGCCCAGGAAAGACAGATGTCTTCCGGCAGCCAGATGAGCACAGGCGGTCAGATGTCCTCCGGCACACAGGGAGGCATGAGCGGCAGCCTTTAACAGACTGCACAGGCACAAAGTGTTTAACTGAAAAATAAAAATACAGCCGGGAAATCTTCACGACAGCTGTTTAAAGCTGCCGGAGTTTTCTCCGGCTGTGTTTTTTAGCACATTTTTACAGACCATTCCTGACAGTCCCATACTCTGGTGGCAATGTCCTGATAAAATTCAGGTTCATGACAGATCAGCAGAATACTGCCTTTATACTCCAGCAGTGCACGCTTTAATTCTGCCTTGGCATCCACATCCAGATGGTTGGTTGGCTCATCCAGAAGAAGAATATTTGTTGGATGATTGAGAATCTTACAAAGACGCACCTTTGCCTGTTCGCCTCCGCTTAATACCTGAACCTGACTTTCGATATGCTTGGTGGTCAGACCGCATTTTGCCAGCGCGGAGCGTACCTCATACTGAGTATAGGAAGGGAATTCCTTCCATATTTCATCAATACAGGTATTACGGTTGCCGGGTGCGGTTTCCTGTTCAAAATAACCGATTTCCTGGTAATCTCCCCGTACAACCGTTCCTGAATAGGGTTTGATCAGTCCGAGGATACTTTTGAGTAGAGTGGTTTTTCCGATTCCGTTTGCCCCGGTCAGTGCAATGCGTTCTCCCCGTTCCATGGAAATATTCAGTTCCTTTGTCAGAGGCTCATCATATCCAATGACAAGATTTTTCGTGGAAAATATTTCTTTCCCGGAGGTTCGGGCAATCTGAAAATGAAATTCCGGCTTTGGTTTCTCGCGGTCCAGCTCAATAACATCCATTTTATCCAGCTTTTTCTGACGCGACATAGCCATATTCCTTGTGGCCACTCTTGCTTTGTTTCTTGCAACGAAATCCTTTAGCTCTTTTATTTCCTGCTGCTGTCTGTTATATGCGGCTTCCAGCTGAGATTTCTTCATTGCGTAAACCTCCCGGAATTTGTCATAATCGCCGGGATAGCGGTCCAGCCGCCTGTTTTCCATATGATAGATCAGATTAATAACACTGTTTAAAAAGGGGATATCATGAGAAATCAGAATAAAAGCATTTTCGTAATCATTCAGATACCGTTTCAGCCATTCTATATGATTTTCATCGAGATAATTGGTAGGCTCATCCAGAAGAAGAATGTCAGGCTTTTCCAGCAGCAGTTTGGCCATCAGAACCTTTGTGCGCTGGCCGCCGGACAATTCCGTGACGTCTCTGTCCAGACCGATTTCCTGGAGACCGAGAGCACGGGATATCTCGTCTACTTTTGCATCGATCAGATAAAAATCATGCTGGTCCAGCAGATCCTGATATGTACCGGTTTCATTCAGCAGATATTCCATTTCTTCCGGGGAGGCTTCCGCCATCCGGTCAAACATCCTGTTCATTTCCTGCTCCATTTCAAAGAGAAATTCAAAAGCAGATTTGAGCACATCACGTATGGTCATTCCTTTTTCAAGAACAGCATGCTGATCAAGGTAACCTACGCGTACATTTTTAGCCCATTCCACAGTTCCCTCATCGGGCATCAGCTTTCCGGTGATAATGTTCATAAAAGTTGATTTTCCTTCACCATTGGCACCTATGAGGCCTATGTGTTCTCCCTTTAACAGTCTGAAAGAAACGTTTTCAAAAATTGCCCGGTCGCCGAAACCGTGGCTTAGATTCTTAACATTTAATATCATGTCATACCTCACATTTATTTTTCATGCTGAAATTTAAAGTATCAGATTTTTATGTATGAGTCAAGCTGACACTGTGATTTCTTTCTGTATAAGAACAAAAATGTTAAAATATTAATTTTCTATGAATTTTGTATATTTTGCAAGATTTAATTGCACTTGATTTATACATTTGTTATAATATCGTATGGATAGCTTTATCAATATTGCATATAAATGCAATTGTTCAAGAATGTCTGGTGAAAATAGAGAGGTGAATTATGAATTTAGGAATTATCGCACACAACAGCAAAAAAGTTCTGATTGAAGACTTCTGTATTGCCTATAAGAATATTCTTGCGAAACACGAGCTCTATGCTACAGGCACTACAGGAAGAAGAATTGAAGAAGCCACAAGCCTCCATGTCCATAAGTTTCTGGCAGGAAGCATCGGTGGCGACAAACAGTTTATGGAAATGGTAGAGCGGCAGGATCTGGATATGGTAATACTCTTTTACAATCCGGTGATGATCAACCCCAAGGAGCCTGATATTCACAGTATTGTGAAGCGTTGCGACCAGTATAATATCCCTGTGGCTACTAATATTGCTACGGCTGAGCTTCTGATCCTTGGCCTTGCCCGTGGCGATCTGGATTGGAGATTGAATTTGAAATGAGAGTGATAGCAGGAAAGGCCCGCCGGCTGAATCTGAAAACCTTGCCGGGGCTTGATACACGCCCTACTACAGACCGAATAAAAGAAACACTGTTCAATATTTTGCAGCCGGAAATTCCCGACTGCAGATTTCTTGACTTATTTTCCGGAAGCGGCGCCATTGGCATAGAGGCGCTGAGCCGTGGTGCAGCCAGTGCTGTTTTTGTAGAAAAAAATCCCAGGGCATGTGCATGTATACGTGATAATCTTTCGTTTACAAAACTGGCAGACAGTGGTAAACTCTTAAACGTGGACGTGCTTACGGCACTGCGTATGCTGGAGAAGGAACCGGCCTTTGACTGTATTTTTATGGATCCGCCATATAATATGGGGCTTGAGAGGCAGGTACTTGAATATCTTGCAGGCAGTTCAGTGGCTGATGAGAATACACTGATCATTGTGGAGGCAGATCTGAATACAGATTTCTCATATGTGGAATCTTATGGATACCGGCTGCTTCGCTCCAAAGAATATAAGACTAATAAGCACGTTTTTCTAATAAAAGGAAAGTGAGAATCAATAACCATGGCAATTGGAGTTTATCCTGGAAGTTTTGATCCGGTGACATTCGGACATCTGGATATTATCAGACGTGCAAGTATTTTATTTGACCAAATCGTTGTAGGAGTTTTGCATAATTCTGCAAAAAGTCCGTTGTTTTCTGTGGAAGAACGTGTTAATATACTAGAAAAGGCTACCAGAGATATCCCTAATGTGGTTATACGGCCATTTGACGGTCTTTCCGTGAATTTTGCCAGGGAGAACCATGCCAGGGTGATAATCAGGGGACTCCGTGCCGTTACAGATTTTGAATATGAGCTGCAGATGGCCCAGACCAACCGTGTTCTGGCTCCGGATGTGGATACTGTATTTCTGACTACCAGTCTGGAGTATGCATATTTAAGTTCGACGATTATGAAGGAAGTTGCCCGTTTCGGCGGAGATATCAGCAAATTTGCACCGCCGGAGGTATTGGAGGCAGTCCGCAGGAAAATGCACGAATAGAAGAAATAGAGAAAATAAGGAGAGTATACTATGAGCAGCAGAATTGAACAGATTATTGAAGAAATTGAAGAATATGTGGACAGCTGTAAATTTCAGCCCCTTTCCACTACAAAGATTGTTGTCAATAAAGAAGAAATCGAAGAGCTTCTGCGTGAACTGCGTCTGAAGACTCCTGATGAGATCAAACGTTACCAGAAAATCATCAGCAACAAGGATGCAATCCTTGAGGATGCACAGTCCAAGGCTGACAGTCTGATCGCTGATGCACAGATGAAGGCTCAGGAACTGGTTACACAGCATGAGATCATGCAGAAGGCATACGCTCAGGCCAATGAAACCATTAATGCTGCCAACAGACAGGCACAGGAGATTCTTGATTCCGCAACACAGGATGCAAACAGCATTCGTCTCAGTGCCATTACCTATACAGATGATATGATGGCGAATATCGGTGCCATTCTCAGCCAGACTCTGGATGATGCCGGTGTAAAATATAAAATGTTCATTGAAGCTCTTCAGAGCTGCATGGATGTAGTAAATCACAACCGTCAGGAACTTGCTCCTCAGACAGCACAGGCGGCAGCTATTTCCAATTCCTATCAGAGCGATGACGAAGAAGAGGATGCCATGCTGGATGAAATGCCGCAGAATTAAGAGCCTGACAGCAGAATGATCAGAACCGTTATCAGTGTATTCAGACATTTGGCACCCAGATAGGGTCGGACAGAAAGACGGTTATTCAGCACGCTTTTTGTCTGCATCAGAATACACAGTCCCCCGAAGGCAGTCACTGCCATGGAACAAAGGTACTGCATATCATAAGGCAATCCGGATTTGTTCAGGATATGCAGGCCGGAAGTGATCTCCAGTGAGGCACACAGTATATTTTTCAGAAGCCGGTTCTTTGTCCGGTATTGTGCAGCCATGGCTGTAACGAGGGAGAAGAGCAGAATATAGCCGCCCAGGCGGGTAATGGTTTCGAAACTGTTCATAATAGAGACATCTATCGAGGCTCCCAAAGAGCGTGCGGTGGATGTCTTTTTTTGGCACCGGCAGAGTGCAGGATTTTTTTTCATGTCAGAAGAAACGGTATTGTTTTTATAGATGACAAAACGGAAAAAGAACATACAGCACAGATCTGCCAGCAGAAATGTTCCCGCAATTTTTGCCATGGATGTGCGGTTGTCAAGACATTCCATTGCAAGATAGGAAGTGAGGAATGCAGGACTGGCATTATTGGAGAAGGTCAGGAGATAATGTGCCTCCCTTTGACTGATTTTGCCCTTTTCATACAGGCTGGACGCTGTTTTGGCACCCATGGGGTAGCCGCACAGGATTCCTGTGAGCAATCCGTAAGCACCCATGGGAGACAGACCGAAAAGAAGCTTCCACAGTCCTGAAAAGGGGGACAGAAGCTTTTCCATAAGGCTGGTCTTTAATAATATATCTGTGAGAATCACAAATGGAAGCAGTGTGGGAATCAGGGTATTTAACCACAGGCCCATGCCGTCCCTGGCTGCAGTAAGACCTTCTGCAGGATGGAGCAGCAGAAACATCAGCAACATGAGAACAGTGCAGGATAAAAGAAGATGTTTTATGGAAGTTTCATTCATCATTTATAATAAGCAGTGATTTTTTTAATAATATATATGAGTATTTTTTTAATACATGCATTTTAATTTTTTAAAATTAATTTCAGGAGGATTTATTTATGTCTGTATTAGCAAATTGTGAACCCAAAAGAGTATTTCATTATTTTGAGAAAATCTGTTCCATTCCTCATGGTTCAGGCAATACAAAAGAGATCAGTGATTATCTTGTTTCCTTTGCAAAAGAGCATGGACTCTCTTATGTGCAGGATGAAATGAACAATGTGGTGATTTACAAAGAAGCATCAAAAGGGTACGAGAATGCGCCTGCTGTGATTCTGCAGGGTCATATGGATATGGTATGCGAAAAACGTCCCGATGTGGAACATGATTTTACAAAAGACGGCTTAAAGCTTCAGGTAAAGGATGACTATATCAATGCATGCGGCACAACCCTGGGGGGTGATGACGGTATAGCGGTTGCATACGGACTTGCCATTCTGGAGGATGATACACTGGAGCATCCGGCGCTGGAGGTACTGATAACAGTAGATGAAGAAATAGGCCTTCTGGGCGCCGGAGGATTCGACTGCAGCCTCTTAAAAGGAAAAAGACTTATCAATCTTGATTCGGAAGCTGAAGGCAGTCTGTGGATCAGCTGTGCAGGAGGTCTTTCTGCCAACAGCCATGTTCCTGTTCAGTATGTGGATGCGGCCGGCACCATGCTGGAGATTAAAATTCACGGACTTCAGGGCGGTCATTCCGGTGCTGAAATTGATAAGAACCGTGCAAATGCCATTACCTTAATGGGGCGTTTCCTTTATGGGCTGAAAAAACAGACTGCCTTTGAAATTTCCGGTATGAAAGGCGGACAGAAGGATAATGCCATTCCAAGAGAATGCACTGCTCTTGTTATGGTATGTGCCGAAGACAGGGATGCTGTAATCTCTGCAGCAAAAACCTTCCAGGAAAAAACAAGGGAAGAGTATACGGGAACAGATGAGGGAATCTCAGTAACCGTAACAGATCTTGGAGATAAAGACGGTGTGGTGCTTCATCCGACCAGCCGTGAAAAGGTATTATTCTACCTGATGAATGTTCCTTACGGAATTCAGAAAATGAGCGGTACCATTTCCGGTCTGGTGGAAACCTCCACAAATCCAGGAATCCTTATTTTGAATGAGAGTGAACTGCATGTGGTATCCAGTGTACGAAGCTCTGTGGAAGCAGCCGGAACAGCGCTTTCCGATAAAATTGAATATCTGACAGAATTTGTGGGCGGAGAATATGAGATAAAAGGTGCATATCCCGCATGGGAATATCGCAAGGATTCACCGCTTCGCGATAAAATGGTAGATATCTTTACTGAAATGTACGGATATGAGCCCAAAGTAGTTGCCATACATGCAGGACTGGAATGCGGCCTGTTTTATAAAAAGATAGAAGGGCTTGACTGTGTTTCTCTTGGACCGGATATGAAGGATATCCATACCTCTGAGGAAGTTCTGAGCATTTCTTCCACTCAGCGCGTATGGAATTACCTTATCCAGGTACTGAAACAATTAAAGGAATAGATGAATTTGTAAAACAACAGAATTAACCGGTTCTGATTTATGTAAAATCTGAATATACTGTATAGGATATTTGGGAGGCCTGCATGAAATCAGAATGGAAAAGCTCTCTTATATGGCTGCTTTCCCTTGCTGTGGCCTGCTCTGCTTTGCAGACGATCCTGGCGGAACGCAGCCATGTTTCATTTTTGAAGGAAAACACTGTTGAAACCTGGGAATTCCGTCAGCAGCATCTTCCCACAGGGCTGTTTGATCAGATCACAGAGATTGAAGGAGCAGACAGGAATTTTTCAGAAATTCTCACTGTGACAATGCTGGAAGGGGAATTTTTCCCGCGCTTTATTTCCACCGATTCTTCTCTTTACCGTAAATATAAACCGGAAGAGTATGATCTTCTGAAAAAAGCATACCAGGCTATCTGGGAGGATGTGGACTGTTTTCCGGTTCCGTCAGAGGATATTTTTTATGAAGATACTTTCGGGGAAGAACGTCTTTATGGAGGAGAACGTGTCCATGAAGGAACAGATTTATCCGGCAAAGTAAAAAAATCAGGGTATTATCCTGTTCTTTCCATGACAGATGGAACCATCGAAAAAATGGGGTGGCTTCCGTTGGGCGGATACCGGGTCGGGATCAGAAGTCCTCACGGCGGCTACTTTTATTATGCCCATTTATCAGAATACGAGAAAAACATAAATGAGGGAGATAAGGTACTCGCAGGTGATATACTTGGCTATATGGGAAATACAGGCTATGGAGAACCGGGGACCACAGGAAAATTCCCGGTTCATCTTCATCTGGGAATATATATTTTATCTTCCGATGGGAAAGAACTTAGCGTGAATCCTTACTGGATTTTAAATTCCGTGAAGAAAAAAACAAGAAACTACAGATATTAGGGAGAAAAATACAAAAATATATGTTATAATAAAATTTATGGAAAAGTAAGGAGCGGTTAGTATGGAAATACAATTATGGCGAAGCATCTTATGCCCCTACGAACTGGCAGTTCGGGAACTGATTGTTAAATTTGAACATATTATAGACGAACATCGTCAAAATGATTTATATTCCCCCATAGAAGAGGTTCAGGGACGTGTAAAAAGCATCTCCAGCATTCTGGAAAAGCTTCAGCGCAAGCATATTCCCATTGAACGGATGGAAGAGGAGATAGAAGATATTGCCGGAATCCGTATTATCTGTCAGTTTGAAGAGGACATTGATACGGTGGCGTCCATTATCCAGAATCGATCGGATATGGAGATAAAGAGTGAAAAAAATTATCTGAAACATATAAAGCAAAGCGGATATCGCAGTTATCATCTGATCATTTACTATACGGTAGAGACCATTGACGGCCCCAAAAAGCTTCAGGCGGAAATTCAGATCCGCACCATGGCCATGAATTTCTGGGCAACCATCGAGCATTCCCTGCAGTACAAATATAAAGGCGATATGCCGCCCCATGTAACAGAGAGGCTTAGTAAGGCTGCGGATGCCATTATCTCTCTTGACAGAGAAATGTCTTCTGTCCGCAGTGAAATTGTTGATGCTCAGAATTCATCCCAGATGCAGTCAAATCTGGTGAAAGATATTCTGATTAACATTGAAAACCTGTATAAGCTTGCAAACAAAAGAGAAATTACGAAGATTCAGGACGAATTCCTGCGGGTATTCAATACAAAAGACCTGCAGCAGCTGCAGCGTTTTCATAAACAGCTTGATATTATTGCCGAAGGTTATCGCGCCCAGGCAGTTTATTATAATTTTTAACAGAGGTTGTTATGCTGAAAGATAAAAAAGCAGTGATATTTGATCTGGACGGAACTCTGGTGGACTCTATGTGGGTCTGGTATGATATTGATGTGGAATTTTTGGGCAGATACGGCCACAGGGTTCCGGAGGATCTGCAGAAAGATATTGAAGGAATGGGATTTACGGAGGTCGCTGTTTATTTCAAAAAACGTTTTGATCTGCCTGATACCATCGAGGAAATCAAATCCATATGGCAGGATATGGCTATGGAAGCATATGTGACAAAGGTTCCGCTGAAACCGGGACTTAAAAGCTTTCTTGCATATCTTTCCGATCATGAAATCCCGATGGCTGTGGCGTCCAGTAATGATTATAAACTGATTGACAATTGCCTTAGAGGGCACGGTATCCGGGATTATTTTTCCAGTATTGTCACAGCATGTGATGTATCCAGGGGAAAACCTGCGCCGGATGTTTATCTGGAAGCTGCAAGACAGCTTTCGATCCTTCCGGGGGACTGCCTTGTGTTTGAAGATATTGTTCCCGGAATAATGGCCGGTAAAAATGCTGGATGTACAGTATGCGCTGTGAAGGATGCCTACAGTGTCAGTCAGGAAAAAGAAAAAAGAGCATGTGCCGATTATTTTATCAGCTCCTATGAGCAGATAACAGAAGGTACATATGAGGTACTGTAAATGCATGATTTTTTACCTGTTACGAAAGAAGAAATGCTGAGGCGGGGATGGTCCTGCGTGGATTTTGTGTATATTACCGGAGATGCCTACGTGGATCATCCCTCCTTTGGCCCGGCTATCATAAGCAGGCTGCTGGAGAGCCGTGGTTATCGTGTTGGAATGATTCCACAGCCGGACTGGCGAAAAAAAGAGAGTGTGCAGGTTTTCGGAGAACCGCGGCTGGGCTTTCTGGTGACGGCAGGAAACATGGATTCCATGGTGAATCACTACACCGTATCCAAAAAGCATCGCCAGAAGGATGCCTATTCTCCCGGAGGAGAGATGGGACTGCGTCCTGACAGAGCTGTTGTGGTATACAGCAATCTGATACGTCAGACCTACAAAAAAACGCCCATAATTCTTGGAGGAATAGAAGCCAGCCTTCGCAGGATGGCTCATTATGATTTCTGGGATAACTGTCTGAAAAGAAGCGTTTTAATGGATTCCGGTGCCGATCTCATCTCATATGGAATGGGAGAACATTCCATTCTGGAAATTGCAGAGGCACTTCAGAATCAGATCCCGGTTCAGGAACTCACATATATTCCGGGAACCGTATATAGAAGCAGATCCACTCAGAGAGCTTACAATGTGATTGAACTGCCTTCCTTTGAAGAGCTTTCAGCGGATAAAAAGGCTTATGCCAGAAGCTTTGCAGTGCAATACAAAAATACGGATCCTTTTACTGCATCCCCTCTTGCGGAGAGTTACGGTACAAAAGGATATGTGATACAGAACCCTCCGGCATCGCCTTTATCTATGGAGGAGATGGATGATATATATGATCTTGCGTATACCTATCAGTATCATCCCATGTATGAGGAAAAGGGGGGGATCCCCGCGCTGGAGGAAATAAAATTCAGCCTTACCAGCAACAGAGGATGCTTCGGAGGGTGCAGCTTCTGCGCTCTGACCTTTCATCAGGGAAGGATCCTTCAGGTGCGCAGTCATGATTCTCTTATCAGAGAGGCAGAGCGCCTTACGAAACAGCCGGATTTTAAAGGCTATATTCATGATGTGGGAGGCCCCACGGCAGATTTTCGCCAGCCTTCCTGTAATAAACAGCTTACAAAGGGTGTCTGTATGGAGCGTCAGTGTCTTTTTCCAACACCCTGTAAAAACCTCACTGTGGATCACAGTGATTATGTGAAGCTTCTTCGGAAGCTTCGTGAAATTCCAGGTGTGAAGAAGGTTTTTATCCGTTCCGGTGTCCGTTTTGATTATGTGGTGGCAGACAGAGACAAGACTTTTTTGCGTGAGCTGGTAGAGCACCATGTAAGCGGACAGCTTCGTGTGGCACCGGAGCATGTTTCTGATCAGGTGCTGCATTATATGGGAAAGCCTTCCCACCAGGTTTATCAGCAGTTTCTGAAGGAATATGAAAAAGAGAATAAACAGACCGGAAAACAGCAGTATGCCGTTCCTTATTTTATGTCTTCCCATCCGGGATGTACAATGAAAGAAGCGGTAAAGCTTGCGGAGTATGTGAGAGATCTGGGATTTACACCGGAACAGGTGCAGGATTTTTATCCTACGCCGTCCACACTGTCTACCTGTATGTATTATACAGGGATCCATCCTCTAACAGGAGAGAAGGTTTATGTTCCCAGAAATCCTCATGAAAAAGCCATTCAGAGAGCTCTGATGCAGTATAAGAATCCCGCAAATTATCATCTTGTGGAAGAAGGCCTGAAACTGGCCGGCCGGACGGATCTGATCGGCTATAAAAAGGAATGTCTGATTCATCCTGCAAAGGGCAGGATATGTCAGGAGCAGGATAAGCATCCGCAGAAAAAAGCGAAGTTCCCGGATAAAAGCAGAGATTTACAGGGCAAAAAGAAAACTATCCGTAATGTACACAAAAAGAAAAAGCATAAATAAGGAGACCTGAATGAGAGTAAACAAAAAAGAAAAAAAGAAAATTCAAAAAGGAGATTTCGGTTATTTTTCTGCTGAGAAAAAAAGACTTCTGGGATTGACAGCCATTCTTTTTGCCGTTCCTCTTTTTATTTTCTTTACTGCGTGGGCTTACAACGGAAGCCGTCTTACCATCTGGACGGTGATAGCTGTGGTGGGCTGTCTGCCAGCATGCAGATATCTTGTCAATCTGATTATGATTTTTCTCCGGCATCCTATGGATGGAGAATTGTATGAGAAGATCCGCAGCCATCAGGGCGATCTTACCATGTCTTATGAAATGTATATGACCTTTTATGAAAAAAGTGCCTACATTGACGCCTTTGCCATTTGCGGCAATACTGTGGTGGGATATTCCAGTGACCCTAAAATTGATACGGATTTTATGGCAACTGAAGCGCAGAAGATCATCCGCAAAAACGGATATAAGGCAGATGTGAAAATATTAAAAGAGCTGAAGCCTTTTCTTGAACGCCTGGATTCCATGAACGAACATAAGGCATCTCTGGAGGAGGGTATCCGTTTTTCCTCTGATGACAGGTATCCCGGTCTGTCACGTAATGAAGTGATCAAAAAAACTATCCTGGCTATCTGTCTGTAGGGAGATTTTATGAAAGAATTTATCATTGGAGATAATCAGTCAGGTCAGAGATTTGATAAATATCTGGCCAAGCTTATGAAAAATGGAAGTAAAAGCTTTTTTTATAAAATGCTCCGCAAAAAAAATATAACGCTTAACGGAAAAAAAGCTGCGGGAAATGAGATCCTTCAAAAGGGAGACTGTGTGAAACTGTTTTTCAGTGATGAAACATTTGAAAAATTTCAGGGAGCTGCAAAAACAGAACAGCTTCTGGAAAAAGCATCAGGTCCCAGGGAATCTCCGGATGGTCTGCAGGTTATTTATGAAGATGAAAATGTGCTCCTGGTAAATAAACCGGCCGGAATGCTTTCTCAGCCTGCAGACGATGGTACCCCGTCCCTGGTGGAGTATATAACGGGATATCTGTTAAAGACCGGGGCTTTAGACAGGGAATCACTGAAAACCTTTCATCCGTCTGTCTGTAACAGGCTGGACAGAAATACCAGCGGTCTTGTGGCAGCCGGTAAGAGTCTGGCAGGACTTCAGAGGCTTTCTGAAATGTTCCGTGACCGGACACTGCACAAGTATTACCTTTGTCTTGTAAAAGGGGTGCTTACAGAAGAAAAGCATCTGAAAGGCTTTCTTCATAAAAATAAAAAAGATAATAAAGTAATCCTCCTTTCCCTGCAGGAAGGGGATGCTTTACCCATTGAAACCAGGTATGTACCGCTGAAAACCAACGGAAAGCTGACACTTCTTCAGGTGCAGCTGATTACCGGACGTCCTCATCAGATCAGAGCGCATCTTTCAGGAACCGGTCATCCGATACTGGGAGACCCCAAATACGGGGATCGTTCTCTGAACCGCCTGTATCAGCAAAAATACGGCCTGAAGCATCAGCTTCTTCATGCATTCCGTCTTGTGATACCGGAAAATGCGGGAGAAGGGCTGAATCTGTCCGGAAAGGAATTTACCGCGCCCCTTCCGGAGCTCTTTAGTACCATATTAGAAGATGAACATTTAGAGGAGATAAAAAATGAAAATTAAGGAAGAAATTTTAGAGTATGTGAAAATGATAATCATGGTAGTGGTCATCGTTCTTGTGGTGAATAATGTAATTCTGATCAATGCCAAGATTCCGTCAGCATCCATGGAAAAAACCATTATGACCGGTGACAGGATTTTCGGTTTCCGCCTTTCCTACGGAGTAAACCTGAATCTTTTCGGCCATCAGATATCCAAAAAGGTAAAAGATCCGGAGCGCTTTGATATTGTGATCTTTAAGTATCCGGATGATGAAAGTCAGCTGTTTATCAAGAGAGTGATCGGTCTTCCGGGAGAAACTGTGGAAATCGTAGACGGTGAGGTTTATATAAACGGATCGGATGAGCCGCTGGACTGTGACTTTATTCCTGAGGATGCCATAGGAAGCTTTGGCCCCTATGAGGTGCCCGAGGACTGTTATTTTATGCTGGGAGATAACCGGAATAATTCCAAGGACTCCCGTTTCTGGGATAATACGTATGTACGATTTGACCAGATCGTTGGAAAGGCGATCGTCCGCTATTATCCTTCCATCAAGCTGTTAAAATAATTAACGGAGGTTGACAAAAGATGGCGACCTGGAACAGCAGAGGCCTTCGCGGCTCCACGCTGGAAGAACTGGTAAACAGGACAAATGAACAGTACAGAGAAAAAAATCTTGCACTGATTCAGAAAATACCCACCCCCATTACTCCTGTGCGCATGGATAAGGAAAGCCGGCACATTACACTGGCATATTTCGAGCAGCGAAGTACGGTGGATTATATTGGAGCGGTACAGGGTATTCCTGTCTGCTTTGATGCCAAGGAATGCTGTGCAGATACATTTCCTCTCGCCAATATTCATCCCCATCAGGTGGAATTTATGAAAGCCTTCGAGAGACAGAAGGGTGTGGCATTTTTTCTCATTTTTTTCAGCAGCCTGAACCTGTTTTATTATCTTCCTCTTCGGGATCTGCTGGTTTTCTGGGAAAGGATGGAGAGCGGCGGAAGAAAGAGCTTTCGTCGTGAAGAACTGAAGGAATGCTATTATCTTCCCCAGAAGGGCTCCGTTTTTATTCCTTATCTGGAGGGAATTCAGATGGATTTGCAATTACGGGATTGACAATCAGAAGAAGATTGATTATACTTGTTTATGTTTTTATTTAGTAGCATGGCAGCGCACTAAAGCATCGGTGCTTTGCCCTGCTGCCGACTTATCTTTTTGGATGGAGGAAATATAAGATGCAGCGAATTTTTCACACGCCGGAAGGTGTGCGGGATATTTATAACGGCGAATGCAGACAGAAAAGGGAATTACAGAGAAAACTGCACAGTGTTTTTTGCCGGTATGGATATGAGGATATAGAAACACCAACCTTTGAATATTTTGAAGTATTCAGCAGAGAAGTGGGAACGATCCCTTCCAGGGATTTATATAAATTTTTTGACCGGGAGGGTAATACTCTTGTATTAAGACCGGATTTTACCCCTTCTGTATCAAGGGCCTGTGCCACTTTTTTTTCACCGGATCTTCAGCCGGTGAGACTTTGTTACACCGGAAATACCTTTATCAATAACTCCAGTTTTCGCGGACGTCTGAAAGAAACAACGCAGATGGGAGTGGAGCATTTCGGTGATGCTTCTGCACTGGCTGATGCAGAGCTTCTGGCAATGACAGTAGAATGCTTAAAAGCGGCAGGTCTCACTGAGTTTCAGGTGAGTGTGGGTCAGGTAGATTACTTTAAATCATTGCTTCAGGAGGCAAAAATGGATCAGGACACAGAAGAACGGCTCCGTTCTCTGATTTCTCAGAAAAACGCCTTCGGAGTAGAGGAACTGATGACACAGCAGCAGCAGAATCCCGGTCTTTCTGCGGCATTTTCCGCTCTTCCCCATATGTTTGGTTCTGTGGAGGTTCTTGAAAAGGCAAAAGCCCTGGCAACAAATGAAAATGCCTTAAAAGCTGTTTCCAGACTGGAAGAGATTTATGATATCCTGAAGGTTTACGGATATGAGAAATATATCTCCTTTGATTTCGGAATGCTGAGTAACTACCGGTATTATACAGGTATTATTTTCCAGTCGTACACCTATGGAACAGGAGAACCGCTGATCAAGGGCGGCCGTTATAATGAACTGATGAAGCATTTCGGAAAACCGTCACCTGCAATTGGATTTGCTATCGTAGTTGACACTCTTCTTATGGCACTGTCCAGACAGAAAATAGAAATACTATCCGGGGAGGAAGATACAAAAATTATTTATTACACCGGGGAGCAGCGGGAAAGTGCAATAAGAGAGGCACAGAAGCTGCGTGCCCTGGGACATAATGTGGTTCTGTACCCTGCAAAGGAGGAGAAACAGTCATGAGATACTTAACATTTGCACTTACAAAAGGAAGACTGGCGGAAAAAACTCTTTCCATGCTGGAACAGATAGGGATTACCTGTGAAGAGATGCGTGATAAAAATTCGCGTAAGCTTATTTTTGTAAATGAAGAGCTGAAACTGAAGTTTTTCCTTGCAAAAGGGCCGGATGTACCCACATATGTAGAGTATGGCGCCGCTGATATCGGTGTTGTGGGAAAGGATACGATTCTGGAGGAAGGACGTAAGCTGTACGAGGTTATGGATCTTGGGTTCGGAAAATGCAGGATGTGTGTCTGCGGACCGGAAAGTGCCAGGGAGGTTCTGAACACAAATCAGCTTATCCGTGTAGCCACTAAGTATCCCAATATTGCCAAAGATTATTTTTATAATAAAAGACATCAGACTGTGGAAATCATCAAACTGAACGGTTCCATCGAGCTGGCGCCCATCGTGGGACTTTCAGAGGTCATTGTAGATATTGTAGAGACAGGAAGCACTCTTCGTGAGAATGGTCTGAAGGTTCTGGAGGAGGTTTGTCCTCTTTCCGCCCGTATGGTGGTAAATCAGGTCAGTATGAAAATGGAAGATGAGAGGATACGTAAGCTGATCTACCAGCTCAGAAATGTGGTGCAAAATTAATCTTACAGTTGAGGAAGGACATTTCAAATGCGCAAAATTACATTAACCAGTGAATCTACAAAGGATATCCTGGAAAATCTGTTAAAAAGAAGTCCCAATAATTACGGAAAATACGAAGCTGCAGTTACAGCAATTCTTGATAAAGTGAAAGCAGAGGGAGACAGCGCCC
>JAXFBD010000140.1:0-12215 GCA_034118545.1 Blautia sp. | reverse complement strand
CATGCTGCGTATGGTATATACCATGCGTTCTTCTCCAAAAGGGTCGTATGGAGTGATGAGAATCACGATTACATTTTTCAGTTCGTGATAGTTCATTCCTGATTTCAGGCTGTCTCCATCGATTTTGGCATGGTAGAACCGAACCCTGCGGGGTAAAGCTCTGATTGCTTCTGAATCATCGTTTTTATCAGGTTCCACATCATAGGCAACGGCTGCAGTGCCGGACGGAAAGAAGAAACGTATGCCTGGAATCGATTTCCGTTTTTCTGCTTTCCGCCATATACAATTTTTTCATACGGGGAATCAGCAGCCGAACGGCTTAGAACTATTCCAGATATGTGATTTTATTCTAACAGTACAGGACTTTGGAGTCAATGAAAAAAATGCTGACTGGTCAAAGTACAGGGCGAAATACTATCAACGGGAACAGAGAAAATGTATTGAAGGTAAAATCACGAAATATTTTTTTCGTAATTCACGTATGCATCTACCTTGGGCTGTGAAGAGCAGCCGGGAACAAATTCATTGGAAAGAAAGGCGTCAATCAGTTCTTCCCGTAATTTAGGACCTGTAGTAAATGCGCCCATACAGGCAATGTTGGCATTGTTGCTTAATCTGGCACGTTTTGCGGAATATATGTCGGACAAGAGAGCTGCATATGCGCCTTTTACTTTGTTTGCGGCAATGGATACGCCAAGTCCGGTTCCACAGATTAAAATGCCGCGGTCATATTCCCCTGAAGCCACTGCTTTGGCAACAGTAATTGCTGTGTTTGCATAAATAGGATCTTCACTTCCAAAATCTGTAATTTCTCCATAATTTTTATCATTTAAATATTTAATCAAATCTTCTTTTGCGCTTTGTGCGTTTGGATCACATCCGATTGCGATTTTCATAATTTTCATCTCCTTTTGAAAATAACACATTATTTATTTTGTGACTGCAGATAAGAATTTAAAGCATTTCGTATCAGCCGGTTAAAGTCTTTAGCGTGCCAGGCGCTTCGTCCTACAAATAATCCGTCGATATCAGGCTGAATAATAAGTTCATCAGCGTTTGATGGGTTTACACTTCCTCCGTAAAGAATAGGGATTTTTTCTGCATTATTTCCGAACAACTCTATAAGTGTGGAACGAATCAGTGCATGTTTTTCCTGTGCATATGAAACAGAAGCGGGTTTTCCGTTTACTCCGATAGCCCACACAGGTTCGTAGGCGATCCAAAGCCTGGACAGATCTGTTTCTTTTACATCGGATAATCCTGTTTTTAGCTGGATTCGCAGGATTTCATCACTGATACCGTAATTTTTTTCTTCGCCTGTTTCACCGATACACAGAAGAGTTGTGAAACTGTGAGATAAAGCGGCATTAACTTTTTGACGAAGCATGTTATTAGTTTCGCCGAAAACATGACGCCTTTCCGAATGGCCCAGTTCAATTATTTTCAAATTAAGTTCCTGAAGCATCAGAGGAGATATTTCTCCTGTAAACTGTCCCTGTTCTTCCCAACACATGTTTTGTGCACCTAGTTGAATGAGAGTCTGATCGATTGAATTGGAAGCCTGCTCCAGAGACGTATAGGACGGTATGATAAACAGGGTGCAGAGTTCTCTGTCCAGATCAGCAGTCAGTTCTTCCAATTCTTTTAAGTAAAGCATGGTGTCCCGGATGTTTTTATACATTTTCAGATTGGAGCCGAAATATATTTTCTTGTTCATTTTTTATCCCTCCTTTTTAATAGAAATAATGTTTTTTGTAATTATCATTTTACGTTTAAAAATATGAAAATACTAGATATAAATTTTCATAAAAAATGAAAGCTACAATTGTATTATTTTCATAAAAAATAAAAAAATATGAAAATAGGATTTACAAATACAAAGATATGTGATAGTTTAAATTTGTAAAGAAAACACAAAAATAAAATTTAATATGAAGATATATGGTAAAAAAATAACAAAAAAACCATCTGACTGCTAGGATGGAATTTTTCAAAAAATAGCGAAAATAACAAAAATTCTTTTCTTTTATTTAAATGAAAGCAGGAAAAAGTAATGGGAGAAAAAATAACGAAAATCAGAGAATATTTAAAAGAACATTCTTTTACAGGAATGATTTTAGCTCGTCAGGATAATTTTAATTGGATTACAGATGGAGGAAACAGCAGAGTTATTGTACCAAGAGATACAGGTCATGCGGCTATTGTTGTTACGCAAGAGCAGATATATTTGATTGCTCAGGTCATGGATGGGCAACGGATCATGGATGAAGAAATGAACGCACTGGAGGCGGAGGCGGTATTTCTTCACTGGTTTGAAGCATCTGTTCTGGATAAAGCGTATGAGCTTGCAGGACCCAAATCGGTAAGTGATGTACAGGTGCAGGATGCTGAGGTCGCATTAAATGATATATACAGTCTTCATTATCCCATGACGGATGAAGAATATCAGCGTATGAAACGTCTGGGAGCGATCAGTGATGGTATTTTTTATAAGGTGGCAAAAGAAATACGGCCAGGTATGATTGATTATGAAGTGGAAGCAATGCTTTTGTATGAATTTGCAAAGGAAAACATTCAGTGTGATGTTTCTCTTATCGGAACGGATGACAGAATTTTTAAATACAGACATCCCAATCCATCAGGAAGGAAGCTGGGAAGATATGTATTACTTCATACGGCATCCCGTCAGGGAGGGCTTCACTGTAATGTAACTAGGTCGGTATACTTTGGTGATAAGATTCCGGAAGAGATTGCAAAGGCTTATGAAATCTGTTGTAAGATTGAAGCTTTTTGCATGTCTCAGTGTAAAACAGGAAATAAATGGTCAGATATTCTGAAAGGGCAGAAACGTTGTTATACAGAAGCCGGAATGCCGGAAGAATGGAAATGCCATTATCCGGGAGGCAGAACCGGTTATTGTGTATCACAGAGCGATCTTTCATTGGATACTCATAATGAGATTCAAAACAGAGAAGCTTATGACTGGTATATAACAGCAACGGGGGCAAAAGTTGAAGAATTGTCCGTGAATTGGGATGGTAGATTTGAAGTATTGTCTCATACGGGTATCTGGCCTTCGAAAAAATATATTGCCGAGGAGGTGTTTGATTTACCGCAAATAATGCAACTGTAACTCGTAGACCACATACAGAAAAATAAGTCATTTCTATTGAAAGGAGAAAAATTATGAAACTTAGAAAAATGGTAGCTATGTTATTAGTGGGAGCAATGACGATTTCCGGTTCCGCCATGACTGCGATGGCAGAAGAAAAAGCAGTAGGTGAAGTTACTGTAGCAGACGGACTTGACTGTGATATGTCTGATATGACAATTGCATTTATTTATCAGGATCTGGAAACAGAATTCTGGGTAGAAGCTTATAACTGGGCAATGGCAAACATGAAAGCGGCTGGTGCAGAAATTATCGAATACAATGCAAACCAGGACGTAAATAAACAGCTGGAAGACGTTATGGATGCCTGTGCACAGGGCGTAGATGCAATTCTGTGTATACCGCAGGATTCAGATTCAGCTGTGACAGCAGCTCAGGCAGCAAATGAAAAAGATATTCCTATTGCTTTCGTAAATCGTATTCCTTCTGATATGGAATCTGTAAATTCTATCGCATGCCAGGCAGATAACGAAGCAATTGCACAGGGTGCTATGGAATATTGTATGGCACAGGCAGCAGCACGTGCAGAAGAAACAGGTGAAAAGATTAATATTATCGATATGGTTGGTGACCTTGGTGATGTTAATGCGGTTTATCGTGAGCAGGGATTCCAGAACGCAATCGCACAGTACGAAGATCAGGTCGGCGAAGTTTACACCGTAACAACTGACTGGGATGCAAATACAGCTCTTGCAAACCTTCAGACAGTACTTCAGAAAGATACAAATATTCAGGTTCTTTGCTGCGGTTCTGATTTCCTGTATCCTCAGATTCAGTCAGCTCTGGAAGAGGTTGGTCTGTGGAAAACACGTGATGAAGAAGGCCATATTTATATGTGTGCAGTTGACGGCGATTCCGGTGCTGCAGCTTTAATGGATGCCGGATATGTTGATGCAACTGGTGTTCAGGATGTTTATAACGAATGTAAACTCTGTATTGAAGCTCTCGTAGCAGCAGTGGCAGATGGAAACACACAGCCAAACGAACTCCTTGTTGATAAGGGATTAGCTCAGACAGCTGAATCTATGGAAACAACTCGTTCTGCAATGTGGGGATTCCAGGTACTGGATGCAAAATAAGAAAGCAGATTAGTAATAAATCTGACAGTTACATTATTTGCATAAATTGTATCACAGCCATTCCATAACGGGATGGCTGTGATGGTAAATAGGAGGATTAATAAGTGAAAGCCAATTCAAACAAAAAGATTTTTATAAAATTACTCACGTCTGAATTTTTTATATTAATTATGAGCGCTGTATATTACGTGGTAATTGGAATTATCAGTCCTCAGATGTTCAGCGTGAGTATGGTAAGTAATATTTTTCAGAATATGTGGCCGCTTCTGGCCGGGTGTTTGGGACAGACATTCGTTTTGTTGTTAGGGGGAATTGATCTCTCACAGACATCAGTTATTTCGTTATGTTCGATTGTTGCAGGAATTCTCATGGGGGGAACATTTCAGGAGATTAAATTTGGAAAATCTCCGTTGTGGGGAAATTTAATTTCAGAATCAGGTGGTATTTTTTCCGGACTTCCGGATCTGACAGGAACGATTTTGACAGTTATTATTGTGTTGCTTGTAGGAACGATTATTGGTTGTATCAATGGTCTGTTTGTGGCTAAGCTGAATATGCCACCGTTTATGACAACTTTGATTTCTCAGATGCTGTGGGCAGCAATTGCGTTGTGGCTTGTATGTTCACAGAATTGCACTGGATTAAATGACAGCTTTAATTTCCTTGGAAAAGGGAATTTGGCTGGATTTATATATATGCCTTTCCTGATAGTGCTTATCTTGTTGATTTTGTGTGAACTTATGTTATCAAAAACAGTATTTGGAAAGTGGATTTATTGTGTGGGATCGAATCCAACAGCAGCGGTGGTATCTGGTATTCCAAAGAATCTTGTAATTGTTTGTGTATACAGTCTTTCCGGATTTTGCGCAGCAGTTGCATCTATTCTTTATACAGGACGTCAGATGATGGGACGACCTACGATTGGAGAGAGTATGCTCAATGATATTTTGGGTGCAACAGTTATTGGCGGCGTGTCTATGTATGGTGGAAAAGGAAAAGCCATCTGGGCACTTTATGGAGTATTGTTTTACTGTATCATGACCACATCTATGAATATGCTGCATCTGAATTCTTTCCTGACACAGGTGGTAAAGGGATGCATTATTCTTCTTGCGGTATCTCTGGATGTAATCAGAACATCAATCCAGCAGAAGATGACAAATTAATCACTGGCTAAACAAAAGGAGGAGAGACTATGGCAGAAGATCAGGTATTGCGGTTGGAGCATGTCAGCAAAGATTTTTTTGGAGTATATGCGATTACCGATGTTTGTCTGGAATTGAATAAAGGAGAAGTTCTGGGATTGATCGGAGAAAATGGAGCGGGAAAATCCACAATGATGAATATTGTCTGTGGAGTTTTACAGCCTACCAGTGGCTCTATGTTTTTTGAAGGGAAGCCTTATGAGCCGAAAAGGCCCGGTGATGCAGAAAATATAGGAATTTCTTTTATTCATCAGGAACTGAATCTTTTTAATAATCTAAACGTAATTGATAATATGTTTATCAATGGCTTTAAGCGTCGGAAGGGTCTTCCGCTAAATGATAACAGAAAAATGGCTGAAATTGCAAAAAAGGCGCTTGCAGAAGTGGGACTGGATATTTCTCCTTATACAAAAGTAGAAAAGCTGTCCATGGGAGAACGCCAGCTGATAGAGATTGCAAAGTCTATTTTGGGAGATCCGAAGGTAATTATTTTTGATGAGCCGACAACATCCCTTACGAATAAAGAAACGGAAAAGCTGTTTGCAATAATTGAAAAGCTCAAAAAAGAAGGAAGATCTATTATTTATATTTCTCATATTCTGGAAGATGTGCAGCGTCTTACAGATAAGATTGCAGTTTTGCGAGATGGTGTAATTACTGCAAAGGGAAAAACCAATGAATTTACCATTGATACAATGATTTCAAACATGGTAGGAAGAAGTATATCTCAGATGTATCCTCCAAGAATCGAGGAGGCTTGCGATGAAGTTCTGTTAAGTGTGAAAAATCTTAATCAGCCTGGAGTTGTTAAAAATATCAATCTGGAACTTCATAAAGGTGAGATCCTTGGACTTTATGGCCTGATGGGTGCAGGACGAAGCGAACTGGCAAATATTATTTTTGGTCTGGATGAATATGAGAGCGGTGAAATCGTTTTTAAAGGGAAGAGATTTGAAAAGCAGGATCCTATTGAACGCCTGAAGGCCGGTGTGGGATATGTAACAGAGAACAGAAAAGAAGAAGGTCTTTTTCTGGAGTTTCCTGTAGCAGAAAATATTAATATTGCTAATTTGCGATCTTTTTCAAAACGTGGTGTAGTTGATAAAAAATCGGCACTGAAAAATGCAGAGGATTCCAAGAAAATGTTCGGCATTAAATGTGAAGCGGTAAATAAACATCTGGTAAAAGGATTATCCGGCGGAAATCAGCAGAAAGTAGTTATTGCAAAATGGGTCTCTGCAAATCCGGAATTTCTGATTGTAGATGAGCCTACACGAGGAATCGATGTAGGGGCAAAGAGTGAGGTATACAGTATTTTGAATGAACTGGCTCGAAAAGGAACAGGTATCCTGATGGTTTCGTCAGAGATGGAAGAGCTCATAGGAAACTGTAATCGAATTATTGTTATGAATAAAGGAATGATTACAGGAGAATTGAATAATCAGGAAATCTGTACGGAGTCGTTGCTTCATGCGGCGTTCATTGATACAGCAGGTATGTAATAGGGAACAGGAGGTTATTTTTATGAATGATAAAAAAAGCATGAAAATGAAAATACTTCAGTACATGTCTTTTGAATTGTTTATTGTTATTTTTATTATATTCGGCTTATTTTCACAAAACTGGTTTACATTTTCAAACTTTATCATGATCATCAAACAATCTTCCTATGTTGGAATCCTTGCAATTGGTATTACGTTCCCTTTGATTACAGCGGGTACAGACTTGTCTGTAGGTGCGATTATGTTTATGGCGATGTCTGTAGCAGCACTTATGCTGGAAAAAGGTTTTCCTCTTGCACTGGTAATTCTGACTGCATTGATAATCGGATGTCTCGTTGGTATTGTGAACGCCTTTTTTGTAGTGGATGTTAAAGTTATGCCTTTTATTGGTACGTTGGGAACAATGACTGTGCTTCGGGGAATGACACTGGTAATGACAGAATCCCGTGCATTAAATATTCCTTCTTACCTGACTTCATCATTCGGATCAGGAAAGCTGTTTGGACTGATTCCATATCCGGCTATCGTGTTTGTGATTTTATTGATCATATTCCATATTGTTCTTACAAGAACAGCTTTTGGACGAAGAGTTTTTGCCTGTGGAAATAATCTGGAGGCAGCTAAGAAAGCCGGGCTAAATACACGTGGGATTTTATATACAGTTTACATTATTTCAGGTGTTCTGGCTGCAATTGCCGGTTTTGTATCTGCATCACAGATTGGAAATGTACCGGCTGGTTTCGGAAAGGGATATGAATTTGATGCGATTGCCGCATCCGTATTGGGAGGAACTTCTCTTCTCGGCGGATCGGGTAGTATTTTGCCGGGTGTACTGATTGGTGCAGTCACTATTCAGATGATTAAGACAGGCCTGACAGCAATGCAGATCGATCCATATCTGATCGACATTTTCCAGGCATTATTTATTCTGCTGGCAGTTGTACTTGACTGTATTAAAAACCAGGTTATTGCAAAAAGCCAGTCACGTCATATCCGTGTGGCAGAATAGGAGGGATATATGGCATCTTTTGAATCAATTTGTGATGACATTATTTCTGTTGGAAAACAGTTATATGAGCGCGGTCTGATTATCGGGACAGACGGAAATGTCAGTATCAAAATGGATGATGGAAATATCGTAATCACGGGTTCTGGGTTTTGTAAAGGGAAACTGAAAAGAGAATATATGACAGTTATTACTCCGGCAGGAGAAATCTTAAAAGGTCCAAAACCTGCCAGAGATGTAAGAATGCATCTGGCAGTATATCGTACTAACCCGGAAGCAAAAGCAGTAGTGCACGCACACCCACCAATAATTACCGGATTTTCCATGTCTCATTATGATTTTGACAGAATTGCACTTCCGGAAGCAATTTTTAATCTTCATGGAGTTGCATGCACAGATTATGCAGTACCGATTTCGGTAGATGTGGCAAGAGGAATCATGAAGGTGATGAAAGAGAAACCGGAATGCAGAGCAATCGTAATGGCAAATCATGGGGCACTTACTTTTTCGGAAGATGTTTATGATGCGTTTTACAAAATGGAAACACTGGAGCTTTTTGCAAAATCCACACTGGTTTCCAAAATCCTCGGAAATACATATTATTTGAATGAGAATGAAACAGATGTTGTAAATCGTTTATTGAATGGTGTAAATCCGGATGAGATCATTTCTCCGGATGCCACCGGGTTATAAAGGAGAGAATATGGCGGCATATTTTTTAGGACTTGATTACGGAACAGGAAGCTGCAAGGGATGTATCATCGATGAAAAACTGGATGTGGTTTCCTATGCAAACAGAGAATATGAGATTCTTACAAAGCATGGCGGTATATCAGAACATGATGCTTCGCTGTACTGGCCCTTAACCTGTGAGATTATTCAGGAATGTCTTATGAAGGCAGGTATTAAAGGGGAAGATATTAAAGCTGTGGGAACATCCTCTGCATTGCCTTCTCTTGTAATGATTGATAAAGAAGGAAAGCTTCTGCACAAAGCCTATAATCTGATGGATCGCAGAGCTTATAAAGAAAAGCAATGGCTTGAAGAAAAGCTTGGAAATGAAAAAATATATGAGATTACAAGAAACAGTATCAGTGACCATCCCATTCTTGTAAATCTTCTCTGGGAAAAGAAGAATCGCCCGGAGAGCTTTGAAAAGATTGGAAAGGTACTGACGATAGACGGATATATCCGTTATTGCCTTACAGGTACTACCACGGCTCATTTGTCCGCAGGAATCTTTTATGGGGTCGCTTATGACATTTTTAAAAAAGAGTTTAATCAGGGAATTCTGGATATGATCGGAATTCCCAGAGATATCCTTCCGGAATTTTGCAGATGCGAGGATATTGTAGGAGGAATTACGGAAAAGGCGGCTGCAGAAAGTGGATTAAAAACAGGAACACCGGTTGCAGGCGGTCAGGTGGACTGCAATGCCGGATGGCTTGGAGGAGGCGCTATAGTTCCCGGGGATATTCAGATGAATCTGGGAACATGTGGTAATTTTGGCGTAATCAACGGCGGCGAAGCTTTTATGCCGGAAATGTTTAATCTGCCTTATACCACAGATGTGGAGAGTCATTATATTACTGTGGCGACTACAGTAACCGGAGGACAGTCTCTGCGGTATTTAAAGGAAAACTTTGCGGATGTGGAAACAATGGCTGCAAAAACAATTCCCGGACTGGATGCGTATGACCTTCTGAATATGGAAGCTGAAAAAATAAATCCGGGCAGTGATGGACTGATTATGCTTCCCTATCTGGCGGGAGAGCGAACACCGCTCTGGGATAATGAGGCAAGAGGTGTTCTTTTTGGGCTAAGTTTAAATCATGGAAGAGCACATATGATCCGCGCCATGATGGAAGGCGTTGCCTATGCATTGTATGATTCCTTCCGGTATTTTGAGGACAGAAAAGTAAAAATGAACTATCCGATTGTTATGAATGAAGGAGGAGCAAAGAGCAAACTGTGGAGAAGGATTATCACTGATGTTTTTGGCGTTCCCACTGTACTGGTAAAAAGCCGGGTGGGTGCTCCTTACGGAGATGCTCTTCTTGCAGCCAGAGCACAGGGATTTATAAAAGATTATTCTGTTGTTAAAGAAAAAGTGGAATACATTGATCCCATGGAGCCTGTGGCAGAAAATCATGATTTATATATGGAATATTTTGAAGTGTACAGAAATCTGTATTCTCATTTAAAGCAGGACTTTAAAGATCTGGATAAAATTAAACGGAAACATATGGAAACGGTGAAGTGTTAAAGCTTTCTTTCAGGAGGATAGTCATGATCTCAAAAGAAGAAATTAAATCAGAAATTAATAGGACATTGTCTATTGAGGCAGAATCTATCAATAGTCTGATTACAGGTCTGGATATGAATGCAGTTGCAAAAGTGACAGAAGCTATCGGGAACTGTAAAGGACGAATTGTTTTATCCGGATGCGGTACATCAGGTACAGCTGCGAAAAAAATTGCTCATTCACTTAGCTGTATCGAGCGACCGGCGTTATTTTTAAGTCCGGCTGATGCAGTACATGGCGCGTTAGGAGTGCTTCAGCCGGGAGACATTTTCATTCTGATCAGTAAAGGCGGAAATACATCTGAGCTGGCAAAAATGATTCCGGCTTGTAAAACAAAAAATGCCACATTAATTGGGGTGTCAGAAAATCCGGATTCTATTATTGCAAAAGAAAGTGATATTTATCTGAAAATAAAAGTTGAAAAAGAACCCTGTCATTTTAACATGCTTGCTACAGCGAGTACGCTGGCTGTTATTTCAACATTTGATGCAATATGCATTGCGTTAATGCAATATACAGAATATACCAGAGAGCAGTTTGCGGTAATTCATCCAAGTGGAGCGGTGGGTGACCGTCTGATTCATAACAAAGTATGAGGTATTTGCCATGAAAGGTATGATGAAAGCAGCAGTTTTTAAAGGAATCGAAAATATTGTTGTACAGGAGATGCCTATTCCGGATTGCCCACCAGATGGTGTTTTGATAAAGGTTCATTATTGTGGGATCTGCGGAGGAGATATCCGTAATTACAGTAATGGTCTGCGGGGCGGAGTAAAAGAGCAGATCATGGGACATGAAATCAGTGGTGAGATTGTGGAAACAGGTGAGTTTGTAACTGATTGGGAAACAGGAGATCGTGTGGCTCTTGCACCGGATGTCAGCTGCGGAAAATGCTGGTACTGTAAACGGGGTCTTGTAAATCTCTGTCAGAATCACAGGATGCTTGGAACACATTTTCCGGGAGGTTATGCACAATATATTGCTCTTCCGAAAGATGTTTTAGAAAGAGGATTTATTGAAAAAATTCCGGAAGGACTTTCTTATAGGGAAGCTGCTTTTGCAGAACCGGTTTCAGGAGTTGTAGCCTGTCATAAAAGAATCGGAACGGCAGCAGGAGATACGGTGGTGATTATCGGAGACGGTCCTATCGGATGTGTACATATCGAGGTAGCCCATGCTTTTGGGGCAAAGGCTGTAATTCTTGGAAGAAGAAAACTGGCCAGAACATTTCAGTTTGATCCGGATCTTGCAGTAGATAACAACGACCCGGAACGAGCCGTGAAGGAAGTATTAGACTTTACAAATGGAATTGGTGCGGATTATGTGATAGTGGCAACACCAAGCGTTACACCACAGATGCAGGCATTAAAGATGGTGCGTAAGCAGGGAACAGTTGTTATTTACGGAGGAGCTCCGAAAAATGACTGTATGGTGCAGCTGGATTCAAATTTGATTCATTATAATGAAATTACTGTTACAGGGTCTTTCTCATATCCGGCCATCGGATTAGAGGATGCTTTGCATATGATATCCAGCGGAAGGGTTTCTGCAGAAAAGTATTTAAATACAACGGTTTCACTTTACGGAATTCCGGATGGAATTCAGAAATCAAAAAAAGGAGAAGCCATTAAAGTATTAATTGATCCATGGATGGACGAAAAATAGAAGGAGGACAGGATTATGTATGAGATAGATACAAAACTGGAAGCACTGGAAAAAGCAGGAACTCCCATTCGTGTAGGTCTTATCGGATGTGGGCAGATGGGAAAGGATATTGTTTCTCAGATATCCGAAATGAAGGGGATGCGCTGCAATGTAATTGTAGATATTGATGTGGAAATCGCAAAAGATGCTCTTGAGCAGGCGAAATACGAGGGGGAGGTTGTTGTTACAGATTCTGTAGAAGAAGCTGAGGCGGCAATTGACAGAGAAGCAGTTGTAGTGAC
>JAXFBD010000139.1:0-46321 GCA_034118545.1 Blautia sp. | reverse complement strand
CTGAAGGTCTGAAGCTGTTTTTACAGCAGTATCCTCCGGTGCCTCTGCTTCCGGCATATCTGTAGGAGTTGCAGTAGGTACTTCTGTAGGCTCAGCATCTGCTGCCGCCTGGGCCGGATTCAGTTCCGGTTCCTGTACAGGCACCTGTGTTGGTTCCTGTGAAGGAGCCTCCGTCACTGTTCCCTGTGCAGGCTCTGACGGAACTTCTTCCGGAGTCGTTTCCTCTGCGGGTTCCTGTGCAGTAATTTCTTCACTATTCTGAGGCTCTTCTTCGGCGGGTTCCTGGGAAATCTCCTGTGTTACTTCCGCTGTCTGGCTTTCTTCCAGGCTCAGCTCTGCGGCCACAGCCCCCTCTTCTGCAAATGCTGCATAAGGAACTGATCCCATGGTCAATGCACCTGCCATCACAAGAGCAAATAACTGTTTTCTTCTCATTTACTGTCCTCCTGTAAAAAATGAGTACATATTAAAAAAATTTCAACTGTTTTTGAGTATAGCACATTAATGGAAAAAAATCAAATCCCTGAAAAAATTTCTGTCTCAGCGAATCTGTCCGTTTCCATAAACGATATATTTTGTTGTAGTAAGAGCCAGAAGTCCCATTGGTCCTCTCGCATGAAGCTTCTGGGTACTGATGCCGATTTCGGCTCCGAACCCGAACTCCTCACCATCGGTAAAACGTGTGGAAGCATTTACATAAACGGCTGCCGCATCCACCTCGTCAAGGAATTTCTGGGCATTATCATAATCTTTAGTAATGATTGCTTCAGAATGCTTTGTGTTATAGCGGTTAATGTGGGCAATGGCTTCCTCCACTGAATTTACGACCTTTACGGAAATAATATAATCAAGATATTCCGTTCCCCAGTCCTCTTCAGATGCAGGCACTGCCCCTTCCATGCAGGAAACAGCCTTTTCATCCGCACGGATCTCAACATGCTTCTCCTGAAGCTGTTTTGCCAGAACCGGAAGAAAGGCATCCCTGACCGATTCATGAACAAGAAGAGATTCACATGCGTTGCAGACTCCCACGCGCTGAGTTTTGGCGTTGATCACGATACGTGCCGCCATTTCCAGGTCTGCCGAAGCATCCACATAAATATGGCAGTTACCTGTACCTGTTTCGATAACAGGAATGGTACTCTGGCTGACGACAGCCTGTATCAGTCCTCTGCCGCCTCTGGGGATCAGGACATCCACATACTGATTCAGCTTCATAAATTCCTGCGTCGTCTCTCTGGAAGTGTCTGTGATCAGCGAAATGGCATCTTCAGTAACCTGGCATTCCCTAAGTGCCTCCCTGATGCACTCCACAATGGCGATATTGGAATTTATTGCATCACTGCCGCCCTTTAAGATCACCACATTTCCTGTCTTAAAGCAAAGACCGAAAGCATCAGAGGTAACATTGGGGCGCGCCTCATAAATCATCCCCACCACGCCAAGGGGGACACGCTTCTGTCCGATAAGAAGTCCGTTGGGGCGCTTCTTCATGCCGGTAACCTCTCCGATGGGATCCTCCAGAGCTGCCACCTGGCGCAGGCCACCTGCCATACCTTTTATCCTGTCGGGCGTAAGCATGAGACGGTCCACCAGTCCTTCCGGCATATGGTTCTGCCGTCCTCTTTCCACATCTTTTGCATTTTCCTTTATTATTCTGTCTGTATTTTCTGTAAGTTTATCTGCTGCTGCCAGAAGCACCTCATTTTTTTTGCCGGCGGTAAGATTCCGGACAAAAGGCTCTGCCGCTCTGGCACGCTTTCCTAAATCCGTAAGCATGTCAATCATCTCCCTCAACAAGATAAAGCGTTTCTTTTTCTGTCACAATAATATGGGGAAAAATATCTGTAGGTTCTGTGGGAACCTGGGAAAGGATCTGAAAATCAAAGGCAACCGCCAGGCGGCACAGTCCCGGATGCTTCTCCAGGAAACGGTCATAAAAACCGCCGCCATAGCCTACTCTGTGATTTTCCCTGTCAAAAGCAACACCCGGCATGATCATCAGGCCTTCCTCCCAGTCAACGGTTTCTCCGCTCACCGGCTCCGGTATATCGTAATATCCCGGTTCAAGCTGTGAAAAATCTGTGAGCCTGTAAAAAACCATATCCTTGCCTGAGACCTTTGGCACTGCCACTTCTTTTCCTCTTTTCCAGGCTTCTTCTATAAGATATCCTGTCATCACTTCCCTGTTGTAATCTGCATATGCCAGTATCCTGTCTGCTTTTTCAAAAGCTGCAAGCGCCGTCACCTTTTCTGTGATCAGACGGCTCCACGCATCAATCTGGCTGTCTGTACATTTTTTTCTTTCTGCAAAGATTTTTTTTCTAATGTCCTTTTTTGTTTCCATATTTTTCCCCTAAATTTACAATTGTGCCGTCTTCTTCCACCATATCGATACTGTCAAGCTGAGAGCGGAGATTCATTCGGATATTTGCCAGAAACTCCTGACGCAAAGCCGCCTGCTCCGCCTTCTCTGCCGGAGTGAGTCCCTCTCTTTTCGCTTTTCTTGCCAACACATTGATGCGGTCAATTTTTGCCTTATTCATAAATTCCTCCTGTGGCATTTTGTTTATTCTTATAACAGTTTATCTATATAATCTGTAAGATAAAATTCTTCTTTAGGATGACTTTTAAAAAGTGTACCACAATTCATGCCCTGGGTAATCTGATGAATGGCATGAAAATCTGCACCGTTTGCGATCACCATGTCTGCACCCGCTGCAGAAGCGATAATGGCTGCCGTAAGCTTAGTAGCCATGCCGCCTGTCCCCACACTGCTGCTGGAACCTTTTCCCATATTGAGAAGCTCTTCGTCCAGATTTTCAACAGTATCGATAAAACGCGCATCCGGATTGGTATTGGGATCATCGGTAAAAAGCCCGTCAATATCTGACAAAAGAATCAGAAGATCTGCACCGATCAGCGCCGCTACCACGGAAGACAGCGTATCGTTATCTCCGAATCTGTCCAGCGTTTCCAGCTCATATGTGGAAACGGAGTCATTTTCATTTACAACCGGAATCACTCCCAGTGAAAACAGTTCATTAAAGGTATTGCGGGCATTTTTCCTGTTCATATCATTGACCATGGTGTTTTTTGTCATCAGAATCTGCCCTGCTGTCTGATTATATTCTGCAAAAAGCTTCTGATAGATCATCATAAGGCGTGCCTGTCCCACAGATGCGCATGCCTGCTTCTCCTTCAGCTCCGTCGGTCTTCTTTTCAGTCCCAGTGCGGCTGCCCCTGTGGCAACGGCTCCGGATGAAACCAGAACCACATCCTTCCCCTGATTATGAAGATCACTGAGCTCACGCACCAGAACCTCCAGTTTAAAAAGATTCAGGCGGCGCGTCTCAGGATGGATCAGCGAAGAGCTGCCTATTTTTATCACAATTCTTTTCTTATCTTTCAGTTTTTCTCGATAATTCATTTTTTTGCTCCGTATATTATGCATTATTATTCAAGAACTATATCCTCTGTACGGTCAGAGTGAATGATCTCAATCCAGGTCTTTCCCGTATTGATCTCTATTTCCTGTCCGTTGGAATCCTGGTAATGGACCGGACCCCACGGATCATTTTTATACCAGAATACATCAATTGCTTTACCACGGGTGACATATTTGCCATATCCGCCATTTTGTGCATCAATTTTTAAATAGCCTTTTGCATCATAAGGCTCGACTTCACTGTACTGAAGAATGATGTTATCACAGGTCAGCTGCTCCCCTGTCACCTCATCAATATGGACATCACCAAACTGAAAGCGTTTATATTTCTTCGTCGCCTCGTCATACTCAAACCAGGGTTTGTTATATTTGAAATTGTTCAGACGGACTGTTAACGCCTGTTCTCCCCCGTCCAGCGTCACTTCCTCATCAGAAAACTGAAAATGGCCTTCGTAATCCTCCCGATATTCTGTTGAATAGCCCATCTGCTCAATACCGTTTTTCAGAAGATCTCCGCTTGTGTACGCATTGTGCGGAGCACTGCGGTCTGATGTACGGTAAAAGGCAGCCGATCCCATCTTGATTCCGTTGAGATTCTCTATATTATGGTTTTCCAGATATTTCAGCGCATAAATACTCTGGCCGTAATGGGCATATATGGCATTAAACTGATATGCATAAAAAATAAAACTGTCTCTGCAGCTTCTCACAGAACCGATTCTCTCAAGATCATCATAATCTTCAATAACGGACATCAGACGGGTAATTTCCGCCTCCACAGGAGCTTCAAACACAACACCCGCATTGGCAATGCCGCTTTGAGGAGCTGCGTCACTGGTATTTCCCATCATCACAGCTACCGGACGCCTGCGTCCGATCCGTTCAGGAACATCCTCTCCTGTGAGATAGCTCTTAACCATAGTCTCACCGCCGCTTGCGGTCTCCTCTGCCAGAACACCCGCAGTCGTTCCGAAAACAGATGCCAAAGCCATCACACCTGCCAGAAGGCCCAAAATCTTTCTTCTCATATTGTTCTCCTTTCTTAACTTCACAGTTACGAATTACTCCTATCTTATCGTGTAATACCAAGTGCGTCAAGAGCCGCCGCCTGTTTTTTCTCCATCACTGCTGCCTCCCGGGGGACCATATGATCATACCCCAGAAGATGAAGCATACTGTGGGCCACCAGAAAACAAAACTCTCTCGTTACACTGTGGCCGTATTCCTGTGCCTGGGAAAATACACGATCCACAGAGATCATAATATCTCCTAACAGAAGCTCGTCCGAATCAAGATCAAAATAGGACGGATCTTCTTCCACAACGGAATAATCCGCCGGAGCTTCAAAGGGAATCATCGGAAAAGAAAGCACATCTGTGGGCGCATGGATGTTCCTGAACTGCCCGTTAACTTCTTTGATCTCTTCATTGTCCGTAAGTACCAGATTCACCTGTGCATCATAAGGGCAGCCTTCCATTTCGAGAACCTTTCCCGCTACCTTATCAGCCAGAACGGCGTAATCAATTCCCAGCTCCCTGTCTGTTTCATATTCAATCTGAATGGTCATACTGTTCTCCTATCGTTTTCTTGATCTTGGTGCAGACTTTGGTGCTGTCTGCTTTTTCTCATAATCTTCATAAGCCTGTACGATCTGCTGCACCAGTGGATGCCTTACCACATCCTTGCTGGTAAGCTGGCAAAAGCCGATATCCGGAATCTTTTTGAGCACCTTCATTGCCACATCAAGACCGGAAGCCGCGTCTTTGGGGAGATCCTTCTGGGAGGCATCACCGGTAATGATCACCTTGGAGCCAAAACCGATTCTTGTGAGAAACATCTTCATCTGAGCCGGTGTGGTGTTCTGCGCCTCATCCAGAATGATAAATGCATTATCCAGCGTCCTTCCCCTCATATAGGCAAGAGGCGCCACCTCAATCAGCCCTTTTTCCATATTACGTGCAAAGCTTTCCGCTCCCATGATCTGATCAAGTGCATCATAGAGAGGCCGAAGATAAGGGTCTACCTTGCTCTGCAGATCTCCGGGCAGAAATCCCAGCTTCTCACCGGCTTCAATTGCAGGTCTTGTGAGAATGATCCTGCTAACCTCTTCATTGCGAAAAGCTGTTACCGCCATGGCCATGGCCAGATAGGTTTTACCTGTTCCTGCGGGGCCAACTCCGAAAACGATCATTTTTCTGCGTATCTGATCCACATAATCCTTCTGTCCCAGTGTTTTTGGCTTAATGGGACGCCCCTGTATGGTATTGCATATAAAATCCTTATCTATCTCAGTCAAAACCTGATTCCTCTGCTCCATGGCAAGGGAAAGGGCGTACGTCACATTCTGACGTGTTATGGTATTGCCCCGCCCGGCCAGAACCACAAGCTCCTCGATCAGTTTCTTTGCCTGTGCCGCACTCTGCTCTGTTCCTAAAATCTTAAGGCTGCTGTCCCGGGAAATCATTGTCACATTTAAAGTCCGTTCTATCAGCTTCAAATGCTCATCAAACTGACCAAATACGTTTCCCTGATGAACTGCAGGCACTTCCGTCTGTAATTCAATTATACTGCCAGTCATCCTCTGCTGTCCTTTCTTCTGGTATTTCCTGCTGCACTGCGGTCTGCTTCACTGCCGCCTGTTCTATGACTGTCAGGCTGCCGCTTCCCGTGCATACATTGCCGTTAACGTTTATTTTAACATTATTTTCAGATATTTGAACCCCTTTTTCCATCAATTTTTGCTCATACGCCGCAAGATGTGCAAAGGCCAGCCTTTTTGCCTCGTCTTTTGAGTATTTTTCCGTGACCATTCTGTATTCACGGCATTGGGTTTTTCCCCAGTAAAGCGGCAGATAAAAGCTCTCTGTCAGCCTTATCTGCCATGTTTCGCTGATTCTGTCCCGGTTTTCTTTTTCTTTTGGCTCTGCACAAAAATATAAAGCTCCGATCTGCACAAAAAAGCCTGTTTGTTTTTTTCCTGTAAACCTTTTTTCTGTGTGTTCCAGCAAAAACTGATCATAGTAATATATTTTCCGTTCAATGGCAACATCTGCATCTGCATGAACATATTCATAGCGAACGATTTCCTGACTGTCGTTTAAAATCTCCACACTGCCCTTCACCAGCACCTCTCCCTTTTCGCAGGAATCACCCGGTTTCTTCAAAGGTGTCCCCTGGCGGGTTATGATACTTACAACAGTTCCTGACTCCGCAGCGATCAGATCACAGGGCTCTTCTTCATCCTCGGCAGCATCCATCAGCCGCCCCTCGCAAACAGTGAGCAAAAGCCTGGTTCCTTCTATTTTTGCTGACACCCATGCCATATTTGGATACTGCTTCCTGAGACTTTCACAGATGGCGGCACAGCTGATGCGTTTTTTGGATATCCCGTGCCCGATTCCCCGCTCCTCCAGAAAAGTAAGAATTTCCGGCGTGGAATAATACTGATTTCCCGTTATATGAATATTCCAGATTCTTCCTCCAAGGCAGAACAGAAGTATTCCGAATAACAAAAGCCCGGCAAAAAAAGCTTTTTTTGCGGCTGCTTTTTTCAGGAGAAAGGGTATCCCGCATTTCTTTTTCAGCCGGATTGCCGTTCCGGTCTTTGCACGAACGGGTTTCAGCCTGAAAAAATCAGGAACAGAAAGATATCCGCTGTAACAGTCCTTTCCATGATACTTAAGGCATTCTATGGTAATCCCTCTGTTTTTGCATAAAGAAAAAAAGCGTTCAAGCTGGCCGCCCTGAAAGCTTACATCTACATAGCCGGATAAAAAGCGAAAAAAAGCTCTCACGATCGTCCCCGCCCCGTTTCCAGTATCACCTGTTCAATACAGCCTTCAATTTCCAGCTCCAGGGACGTATAGCAGGGGATGTACAATCCTCTTCCGCATATGCGCATACGGCCATGGGCTGTTATAACTGTGATCCTTTCCCCTGTATATTCCATCAGATTTCTGTAATTCTCTATTGTTGCGCGGCTCTGCCCCATCAGAGTAAAAACAGGCTCCCCACAGGCCAGGTCCAGCGGCACCTCCAGCGCCTGTGCCATAGTCTTTGACCACTGTTTTTTTACTTTCATAAAAAAAACCTCCGGCATTTACGAAAAATATATGCCGGAGAGTATTTTATTATGTTTCCTGTTTCTCTCTGAAAAGGATCATGGAAAACCACAGCACGGCATTTCCGCCCAGACTGTATTCCATCTGACGGCTCTCCACGATCTCATTTACCACAACTCCATGACTTTCAAGGCAGGGATGCATCCTGTCCGGAAAACGGCATGGCTGTCCGTCCAGGTAAGCACATCTCTCACATGCATCACAGGACTCCGTGGACAGTATGTAAATATCATATCCCTGCTGTTTCACATATTCCCCCAGAAGAGTGGTAAGATTTTCGTGCTCCTGCCTGGTGGAAAGAAGCTCTTCCATATTCATAATATCGCTGACTTCCGCCACACTGGAAAAAAATACTGCATGAGGAAATGCTTTTATCTTCGCCCCGCACTCTTCCAGTGTTCCCACTGCCGGAGGGCAGGCCCAGGTGGAGCCGTAGCGCTGGCATTCCTTTTCACAGATAGTGCGAACCCGCTCCTGAATTTGTATATCCTCTGTATCAATGATCCTGTATTCATAAACAGGATACTGGGAAATAAATTCCTCAAATTTTTCAATATTTATCATCTTCTATCAGCTCCTGTTCTGCAAACAGACTGCTTACCGCCGCCTCGTATTCACCGAGACTCTGTGCTTTTTTTATTTTCTTTGCATACTTTTTGCAGTCTGTAAAAGAGGTGATCATATAGCTCCACATTTCCTTCATTCGAAAAAGAACGTTTCTGTCTCCGCTGACATACTTCCGGTATTCTTCATACAACCTGTTATGGAATTCTCTGAAAACCTTTTTATCCGGCCGGCTGTCACCGCGAATGGACCCCAGAAGCCAGGGCGCAGATACAACTCCTCTTCCATACATTACGCTGTCTGCTCTTTTTATGGAAGAAATGATTCTGTCATAAGCTTCACGGGAATGAATATCTCCGTTGTACCCCAGGGAGACCGAAAGGCTGTCACATGCCTGATTATAGGCATCAAGCCGAATCCGGCCCTTATACAGATCCTTCTGAAGCCTTGGATGAATGATCAGCTCATATATGGGGAATTTCCTGTATATATCCAGCAGATACTCCCACTCTTCCTCCCCGGTAACTCCCACACGTGTTTTAATGGAAATGTCCATGTCCAGCTTTGTATAAATCGTATCCAGGAAACGTTCCAGAAGCTGTGGCTCTCCCAGAAAGCCGGCACCCTTTTTCTTGGCAGTTACCGTTCCGGAAGGGCATCCCAGATTCAGATTGATTTCATTATGTCCGTATTCCTCTTTCAAAATCCGGGCAGTCTGGATAAAATCCTCCGCACAGTTAGTCATGATCTGCGGAACAACGTAAAGACCCGGATTTGTTTCTTCTGATACTTCACATATTTCCTTCCGGCTCAGTCGTTTATTTGGTTTCGCACTGATAAAGGGAGTAAAATATTTATCCATGGGATAATAAAACTCGTGATAAACATTCCGGTAAATAAAGTTTGTAACCCCCTCCATGGGTGCCATATAGTCCTTCATTTCACTACTCCTATTTGTGATATGGTTCATTATTCATGATCCGATAGGAACGGTAAATCTGCTCCAGCAGGATCACCTGCATAAGCTGATGGGGAAATGTCATACGGGAAAAGCTGATTTTTTCGTTTGCCCTGGAAAGGACATCCGCTGATAATCCCAGTGAGCCTCCGATCACAAATACAAGTGAACTCTTTCCGGAAACGCCAAGCTTTTGTATTTTCTCAGAAAGCTCCACGGAATCCGGCATTTTTCCTTCTATTGCCAGAGCGATCACATAATCCTGTTCACGTATATTTTTCAGAAGCCGTTGACCTTCTGTCTCTTTAATCTGTCTGTTTAAGGCTTCTGAAGCCTTATCCGGTGTCTTTTCATCGGCCACCTGGATAAATGTAAGCTTACAGTAGCGGCTCAGCCGTTTTGCGTATTCACTGATGGCATCATTTAAATACCGTTCTTTTATTTTTCCCACAGAAAGAATCCGAATTTCCATCTTTATTATCCTTCCAGATACTGATTAAATTCTTCCATTGTCATCAAAACCTTACGGGGCTTTGTCCCCTCTTCCGGACCCACTACTCCCGCATCACAGAGCTGATCCATGATTCTGGCCGCCCGGTTAAAGCCTATTTTAAACATTCGCTGCAGCATTCCGATGGATGCACGCTCCTTCTCAATAATGAACCGTCCCGCTTCTTCAAAGTAAATATCTCTGTCATCACCACTGTCTCCCGAAGCAGGGGAAACAGAAGTATTTACCTGCTGCTCGATCTGGGTGTCATATTCCGCAGCGGGATTTTTGTGAGACAGAAAATCCACAACTGCACTGACTTCTTCGTCTGTAACCAGAGCACCCTGGAGACGCTCAGGCTTCTGATAACCCTGAGGATAAAACAGCATGTCTCCTTTTCCCAGGAGCTTTTCCGCTCCGTTCATATCCAGAATGGTTCTTGAGTCCACACCGGAAGAAACGGAAAATGCGATTCTGGACGGCATATTTGCTTTTATAAGTCCTGTAATGACATTGACAGACGGTCTCTGTGTGGCAATGATAAGATGGATGCCTGCGGCGCGGGCCAGCTGTGCCAGACGGCAGATGGCATCTTCCACCTCCTTGGCAGCCACCATCATCAGATCTGCCAGCTCATCTACGATAATAATGATCTGCGGCATTTTTTCCGGCGGGAGTTCTCCCGCAGCCGTCTGCATATTTTCGATTTTTCTGTTATATTCTCCCAGATTACGCACACCGTATTCCGCGAATGTATTGTAACGGCTGCTCATTTCCGATACCGCCCAGTTCAGCGCACCGGCAGCTTTTTTCGGGTCTGTCACCACAGGGATAAGCAGATGGGGAATTCCGTTATAAACGCTTAATTCCACCACCTTGGGGTCGATCATGATCAGCTTCACCTCATCAGGGGAAGCTTTATACAAAATACTGATGACCAGCGTATTGATACATACCGACTTTCCGGAGCCTGTGGCACCGGCAATGAGAAGATGGGGCATTTTTGCAATGTCTGTGACCACCGGCTTTCCTGCGATATCCTTACCCACAGCAAAAGCCAGCTTTGATCGTGCCTCCTTAAACTCCGGTGACCCGATCAGATCACGAAGCTTAACCACACTGTTTTCTTTATTGGGAACCTCAATTCCCACCGCTGCCTTTCCGGGAATGGGAGCCTCAATACGGATGTCCGGTGTTGCAAGATTTAATTTGATATCGTCAGCCAGAGCCACGATCCTGCTGACCTTTACCCCCATTTCCGGCTGCAGCTCATAGCGGGTCACTGTGGGACCGCAGCTTACATTTGTGACGGTAACATTCACATTAAAATTGCGCAGTGTCTCTTGCAGCTTCTGGGCTGTCTGACGGAGATATTCGTCAGAATCCCCCTGATTCTTTCCGTCTCCCCGTGACAGAAGCTTCAGCGGAGGATAGTGGTATTTTCTTTTTACAGGCGCCTGGCTGGTGATTTCCCTGCTGATATTACGAATCTCCCCATTCACGTCCCCGGCTGACATTCTCTGTGAACGTGCCGGCTGAGGCTGCATTGGTTCCGGGTGCACAGGCTCTGGCTGTACAGGCTCCGTCACCGCCTGCTCTTCCGGGAATGGTTCCGGCTCAGGCAGATCAGCCGAAGAAATATCCGGCCATTCTTCCTCAGGCTCTTCCTCCACATCTGCCGGTTCCTGGCGCTGTATCTGAAATTCCATCTGGCCGTCTTCATGGGAAATATCTCTTATGGTAAGTGTATCTTCAGCTTTGGAGGAATTTCCCTCTTCCTCTGTCTCCTCCTGAGGACGTTCTTTCGTAAGCTTGGTACCTGCAAGAAATCCGGCGGTTACGGATACTTTTTTCTTTTTGGAAGAAGAATCTTTCATTTCTTCCAGAAGCTCGTCATCATTTTCATCAGATTCCGCCGCCAGTTCCTCCTCAAGAGCCTTTATTCTCTGAGCACGGCGTTCCTGACGCTGCTGCTGACGCTGTTTTGTACGAACCTCTTTTTTCAGTTCTCTTTCCGGCTGCCCTTCCATATAGAGATCATGTCCGCTTTTAAACACTCCGGTAACAGCTGAAGCAATTTTGTTCAGGAAACCGAAAAAGGAGCGCTGAGTGATGATGATCATACATACCAGAAGCACCAGGATGATGATCACATAGCCTCCCACTACTCCAAAAGCAGAATTGGTGGAAATACAGACGGCACCGCCTATGATACCTCCTCCGGTGTGATAATCTGCGCTGTTGGCATAATAATCCATCAGCGTACTGCTTATCATATATCCATCTGTCAATAGCTGAATGAAACCACATAAAAATATAAAAAATACAAGAAGGGCGAACAGCTTTTTGTATGCCAGATGATTTTTTCTGTTGGAAAGGAAAAACGCAAAGCCAAAAAACAGTATAACAGGAAAAACAAAAGCCAGCAGGCCCATTGTTCCGAATAGAAAATGGCTGATTCCGTTTCCCACAATACCGCCCAGGCCAAATGCACTGACCAGCAGGATTATGGAAGCGGCAAACACGATCAGCAGAAGGATCTCTGTCTGAAATCCGCCGGATGATGAATTATTGCGTTTTTTACTCTTTCCTGATTTTCTTGATTTTGAAACTGCCATAATAAGGCTCTCCTCTTCTCTTTCTTTATTACATTATACTCCATGCCAGCACCACAAATCCGGCCAGAAAACAATAAAATGCAAAATAACGAAGCTTCATGCGCTGTACTGCATTTATCATTATACGTATCACAAGACAGCCCACAACTGCCGCCACTATGGCAGAGAATATGTAAACTGCCCCCAGACCCAGGCTCATGCCGGGTGATAAAAATTTGCCGGCTTCCATAAAAAATGCACCAATAACGGCCGGAATACTCATCATTATAGAATACTTCAGCGCAAACTTTCTGCTGAAGCCGCACAGCAGCGCAGCACACAGAGTCAGACCCAGACGGCTGATGCCCGGAAACACTGCCAGACCCTGACAGATACCGATCCACATGGCATTGTCATAGGTGGCTTCTCTCGGAGTTTTTTCTCCTCCTGCGTTACTGAAGTCTGTAACCAGAAGTATAATTCCCGTGATCAGCAGTCCGATTCCGGGAAACATGGGAGAAAAAGCTGCTTTTGCAACCAGCCTTCTGGATGCGTAGCCAAGAAGCGCGGTGGGAATACAGGAAACCGTCAGCATAGCCACAAATTTGCGGTATGTACTGCTGACAATCTTTGTGTAATGAAGATTATCCCCCGTTCTTCTGTTATGAATAAATAAATGAGCGTTTCCGGCCAGTTCCATAATCATAGCCAGAAGCTCCAGACCGATTCTCTTTATATCCTGACCAAAAGCAAAAAATATTGCCGCCAGCGTTCCCAGATGAAGCAAAGCTTCAAAGAGTACTCCTGTATTTCTGGTAATTCCCAGTACGCTTTCCAGTGCACACAAATGTCCAAAACTGCTCACCGGCAAAAAATCCGTAATTCCCTGTATTATTCCAAGTAAAATACCATATAAAACCGACATATTCCTTCCATCCCTTTTTATGATTCCTGACTGTATTTAATAGACTTACTCATAAAAATCACTGATTCAGTCTAATAGTATAACACAAAAAGGGATTTCCGTCTATGCCGGAAATCCCTTTGTTTTTATATGATCTTATTTTGCATATTTGCTTTTGATAAATTCATCGATACCTCTGGCACCTGCTTTACCGGCACCCATCGCAAGAATAACAGTAGCTGCTCCAGTAACAGCATCACCGCCGGCATATACGCCTTCTTTGGATGTTTTACCGAATTCTTCATCTGCAACAATACATTTTCTCTTATTTACATCCAGTCCGATGGTTGTGGAAGAAATAAGCGGGTTCGGTGAAGTACCAAGAGACATGATTACGGTATCTACATCAATCACGAACTCAGAACCGGGAATCTCAACAGGACGTCTTCTTCCGGATGCATCCGGCTCACCGAGCTCCATCTTCACACATTTAATTCCGGTAACCCAGGATTTGTCATCTGTGAGGATCTCTGTAGGATTGGTGAGAAGATCAAAAATAACGCCCTCTTCTTTTGCATGATGAACTTCTTCTGCACGTGCCGGAAGCTCTGCCTCGGAACGACGGTAGATAATATGTACTTCTGCACCAAGGCGAAGAGCTGTTCTTGCAGCATCCATTGCAACATTACCGCCGCCTACAACAGCAACCTTCTTGCCATGTGCGATCGGTGTATCATAATCTTCGCGGAAAGCTTTCATCAGGTTGTTTCGTGTCAGATATTCATTTGCAGAGAATACGCCGTTCGCCTGCTCGCCGGGAATGCCCATGAACATCGGAAGACCTGCACCGGAGCCGATGAATACAGCTTCAAAGCCTTCATTCTGGAGAAGTTCGTCAATAGTTACGGATTTGCCGATAATAACATTTGTTTCGATCTTAACGCCAAGGGATTTTACGTTTTCTACTTCTGCAGCCACAACCTTGTCTTTTGGAAGACGGAATTCCGGAATACCATACACAAGAACACCGCCGGCTTTATGAAGTGCCTCAAAAATAGTAACATCATAGCCTAATTTTGCAAGATCACCTGCACAGGTAAGACCTGCAGGGCCGGAACCGATCACTGCGATCTTGTGTCCGTTCTTTACTGCAGCGGGAGTTGGCTTAATGCCGTTTTCCTTTGCCCAGTCTGCTACGAAACGCTCAAGTTTACCGATGGCAATTGCATCGCCTTTAACGCCGCGGACACATTTGCCCTCACACTGTGATTCCTGTGGACATACACGTCCGCACACAGCAGGAAGTGCACTGGATTCACTGATAATTCTGTAAGCTTCTTCAAAATTGCCTTCTTTTACTTCGTGAACAAATCCCGGAATATTAATATTTACAGGACAGTTAGCAACACATTTTGCTTTTTTGCAGTTAATGCAGCGGGAAGCCTCTTCCATCGCTTCTTCTTTGTTATATCCAAGGCATACCTCGTCAAAATTGGTTGCACGAACCTTTGGATCCTGTTCTCTTACGGGAACCCTTACTAATACGTCTGCCATTATTTGTCACCTCCGCAGTTTCCACATCCACCGTGATGGGTTTCTCCCTCCTGGAATTTCAGGAGCGCACGGCCTTCTTCTGTTTTATACATCTGCTGTCTCTTCATTGCAAGATCAAAATCTACAAGATGTCCGTCGAATTCCGGTCCGTCTACGCAGGCGAATTTTACTTCACCGCCTACCATAAGACGGCAGGCACCGCACATACCGGTTCCGTCTACCATGATCGGGTTCATGCTGACAATTGTGGGAATATTCAGTTCTTTTGTAAGAAGGCAGACAAATTTCATCATGATCATCGGTCCGATGGCAACGCAGAGATCATACTCCTTGCCCTGATTCTGTACCAGATCACGAAGAACATCCGTACCCATACCTTTGCGGATATAGGAACCGTCATCTGTAGTTACATAAAGATTGCAGACCTTGCTCATTTCTTCTTCAAGAATTACAAGATCCTTTGTTTTTGCGCCTACAATGGCATCTGCTGTGATTCCGTGTTCATGAAGCCATTTTACCTGCGGATAAACGGGAGCAGTACCAACACCGCCGGCAACAAATACGATACGTTTCTTCTTCAGCTCTTCCAGATCTGCTTCGCACAGTTCTGAAGCCTTTCCCAGAGGTCCAACAAAATCCTGGAAGGAATCTCCTGCCTGCAGTTTGGCCATCTTCTGTGTAGAAGCACCAATAGGCTGGAATACAATAGTAACGATGCCGCGCTCAGAATCATAATCACAGATTGTTAAAGGAATTCTCTCTCCTTCTTCATCCATTTTTACGATTACGAACTGGCCTGGCAAACAATTCTTAGCAACACGGGGAGCTTCCACGTCCATAAGAAAAATGTTTGCAGCAAGTTTCTCTGCTTTCAGTATCTTATACATAATATCCTCCTGGCATTATATTTAACAGGTCGTATGACACAACCTGTTATTTTTATACTCATTATTAATCATAATATCACATAAAAGCAGAGAATCAAAGTGAAAACTGAAAAATTATTTCAAAAAAACTTATATTATCTAAAAAATTATTTTTTCTTATCTTTCATGTCTATCATTTCATAAAGTTTTTCCATTGCTTCTTTTATGCCGCCCACTTCATTGATCAGTCCTTCCTCCACCGCGTCTTTTCCTTCCAGCATGGTCCCCACATCTTTCACAAGCTGAGTGGTATCCAGCATAAGCGTTTCCAGTCTTTCTACGGTTGTATCTGAATGCGCCGCAATAAAACCGGTGATCCTGTCCTGGATTTTTTCCATGTTCCTGTAAGTCTGCAAAACGCCAATAAACATGCCATTGGAACGAACCGGATGAAGCACCATGGTCGCACTGGGAACAATAAAGGAATAATCTGCGGAAACAGCCATGGGCACACCTATGGAATGGCCGCCGCCAAGAACCAGAGATACCGTGGGAATACTCAGAGAAGCGATCATTTCCGCGATGGCAAGCCCTGCCTCCACATCGCCGCCCACCGTGTTCAGAAGAATAAGAAGTCCGTCAATTTCCTCATCATCCTCCAGCATGGCCAGTTTCGGCAGTACATGCTCGTATTTGGTGGTTTTACTGTGGGCAGGCGCCGATTCATGCCCCTCCACTTCTCCGATGATAGTCAGAAGCTCTACCCTGTACTTCCGGTCGTTTTTCTTCAGAAGCACCTGACCCATATCTTCAATCTGCTGATTCTGTTCTGATTCCTTTTCCAGCTCCTGCTTTGTATCATCCAGTTCTTTTTTTTCGTTTTCCATTCCCATACCTCCAGAATTTCTATTTTTCTTTCAGTATGTACACAAAATACATAATTATGCCTGGAATACGTATTTTTACAGATTTGTGATCATCTTTATCACTGCCGTATGTGCATAGGTAAGCGGGCCGCTGTCCAGGAAAAAGATCACGCCGTCTTTCGGCGCAAAAATATGGCCTGCCGGTTCGCCATCCAGCGGATTTAATATCCGGGCGAGAAGGGTTCCTTCCGTCACCTGCTGTTCCACATGAACCAGCGGCTCAAAGAGTCCTCCTTCCGGAGCTCTCAGAGAAAGGATCCTTTCATCTGTGATGATCTGTGACGCGAAGCCCGGATGCTGGTGGCTTCGGATAATTCCCAGAGATGTAAGAAAACGCATTACAGAATTCACACCTCTTTTGGCACTTTCAGGGTTGATCCTGTCTGTGGATGTTGTATAAAGGCTGAATGCCCGTGTATCCCATATCTGCCAGTTATAATTCAGCGTTGTGGTATCATAGGGTCTCGGAGTACGCAGAAGAACATAAAGCATTCCAAATTCCCCTGCCAGCTTAAGATATTCCAGATCCGTTTTCATAATACAGATATGCGGCATAAATTCCCCTGTCATATAGTTGGATGCAAGCTGGATGCCGTAATCATAATGCTGTATTTTTTCGAAAATCCCCCCTGCAATTCTCTGGGTCGTCTCTCCTTCCATATATCCCGGAAACATCCGGTTGATATCTGTATTATCAATGGGCCAGAAGCGTTTCTGGATATTGATGGAATGGGGATTGGCAGAGGGAATGACCATAATCTCATGATCCGGTTCCAGAAGATCATTTTTTTCTGCTTTTTTAAGCTCCTTTATAATCTGGGAGCATGTATAAAGCTGCTGATATTCGTTGCCGCGCATATTGCCGATGATACATACGGATTTTTTTCCGGAGCCGAACACATAGCCCTGGATCCTGAAATCTCCCCGGTATAAAGAGCGGCTTTCATATATTAGTTCAGTTCTCATGGTATGCCTCTCCTTTTCCTTTCAGTATTCTGGCAATGAGAGAGCCTTCATCCACCACCGGGTATTCACGTATGGTAAAAAGAAGCCCCTCTTCCGGTGCCTTCATTCTGGACAATATGGTTCCCTCCAGCGGATTTACGATGCTGCCCACCACATCACCTTTCTTCAGATAATCACCGTGGCAGGCCTGACTGATAAAAATGCCTGAAACAGGTGCATTCAAAAAGACAACAGAATCCTCCTCTGACGCCAGAAGAGGGCTGCGCGGTTCGTCCGTGGGGCCGCTCCAGATGCCCAGTTCTTTCATCACGGAAAATATTCCTGATACAAGCTGATCGCAATACTTTTTTGTAATACGCATGCCCACACCCATCTCCACAACGAGAGTGGGCGTATTTCTGCTGTTCAGGCTGTAGGCAAGGGTGGATTCCAGCACCGTACTGCTGCTGTGGATCCAGATAAGGTCAATATTCAGCTTCCTGGCCATGGGCACAAGTGTCTCCCTGTGAAGCTCATTGATACGGACCTGCGGGATTTCTGTAAGAAAAATATTGCTGGCATGAATATCTATTACAAGATCAGAGCCAATAAGATCCTCTATGATCTTTGCCGCAACATATTCTGTCATGGAACCATCCTGGTTTCCCGGAAATACGCGGTTCATATCCAGATCAAAGGCCGGAATGCCTCTTGTAATGGAATCTATCCCCAGAGGATTCATTGCCGGATAAATATCTACAATACCATCAAGATATTCCGGATGCTCATTTATACGGCGGATCAATTCATAGCATACATACTGCCCTTCCAGCTCATCCCCGTGAATTCCCGTACTGATGGAAAGGCGCTTTTTATTTTTGCTGTTCCCGGATTCAAGGCGGTTCTTCTTTATTTCCAGTTTTTCCAGAACCGGCATGGATACGGATGCGATTGTTTTTATCAAGTCAGTATTCCTCCATTTTCACATAAACGCTTTGCTGCTGAAGGGCATTTCCCAGAAAAATCCCCCGGTTCAGTCCACAGTCAGCGGCATCTCTGCCAAAGGCAAAGCAGATATAATCTTCATCAGCGGGCCGGTTATGTGTTGGATCAAATCCCTTCCAGCCCTCTTTTCCCAGTACTTCAACCCAGGCGTGGGTTTCTCCCTCCCCGGGTATGGTACCGGCCACATAGCGTGCTGTCATCCCTTCCTTTCTGCACACAGAAAGAAGGATATGCGCATAATCCTGGCATACCCCGTGTCCCTGGGCAAAAGCATCTTCGGCAGTCGTATGAATGCCGGTGCTTCCGCTTACATAAGAAAAAGATGATGACAATTTATCCATGATTTCCTCTGTTCTGCTCCAGACATTTTTATCCTTTGCAGGAGGAAGAGATGCATAAAAATCCTTCAGACGGTCTCCCATATAAGTGAGAGCTGTGCCGTAACGATACATACCCAGCTGATGCGGTTCCATGATCACCGGCTCCGGTGTATCCTTTGTCCATACAACAGCCTCCACCTTTACCCAAAAGGAGGTATGTTCCTCTTCACAGCATCCGAATAAAATGTAATTGCCAAAGGCATCTCTGCCGCGGCTGTTCCTGGATGGGGGCAGCACTTCATAGCGGCAGGTAAGGACCTTCTGGCTTAACATTTCCTGCGGAAAACAGCGCAGACTGTAGGAATGCTTTCTCACCGGCTGATTGAAGGATGTATGCAGCTCATATCTCAGCTTCCACTGCTTCAATCTTTATACCTCCAGAATCTGTTCTATTTCAGAAACAACTGCCCGGTAATCCAGCTCCGGCTCCTGCAGGCTTTCCAAAAGCCTTTCAACCACATCTTTTCTGTATTTCAGGTTGCAGCGGTCAATTCTGCCTGCCAGGCGGTGGATCTCCCGGTTCAGATCCTCTTTGTGAGATTTCAATCTTCCGAAAAGATCGATCCGTTCCACTCTTTTTCCCACCTTGATAATATTCCGGACATTTTCACTGAGTATCATATCATCACAGATTCCCCAGAATGCCATCAGATTATCCAGTACATGCTGAAACTCAATAAGAGGTGAGACGCTAAGGGCTGCTTTTTGCATATCATAAATGGCAAGCTGTATATATGCCAGAGATTCACTTCCGATCTCTTCTCTTAAAACAATGGCATTATCATAGGCACGGAGAAGATTGCTCATCATGGAATCGCAGTTTTCAGCGTCAAAGGCATACCGTCTGTTAAAATCCTCCGCCGATGTATAAATATTGGGGATTTCCAGCTGACTGCAGAATTCTCTGTAATCCTTGCCCTGGTCATCCAGCATTGCATCATATGTAATAAAATAAAGGCGCATGGTTGTATATACACGCTCTGTATACCGGCCAAGCCAAAAAAGTCTGTCTGTCTGTTCTATCGAGATAATACCCATGTATCTTTAAAACCTCCTCCCTGTGAAGAATTGACGATAAAGGAATCCGGATTTCTGGAGAACCGGGTAAGACCGCTTTTCCATACTCTGGTGGTCTCTCCGCTTAAAACAAACGCACGGAGATCTGCCTTTCTCGGCACTGCCTCCCCGTTTTCAAAGATATCCAGATCTTCAAAGTCAATAACCTCCTGAGCAATAAATCTTCTGGGCTCCTTTTCCATCATGGCAAGGAACTGTTCCTTTTCTTCTTTTGTCATCTTATTAGCAAAAACAACGCCGTAGCCGCCGGCTTCCGCCACATCCTTTAAAACAAGACGGTCAAAATTGGCTTTTACAAATTTATTGTCTTCCTCATAAAACGGAAGATACGTAGGCGCATTCTTAAGAATGGGTTCCTGCTTCAGATAATACCGGATCATTTTCGGTACAAAATAATAAATTCCCTTATCGTCTGCAATCCCGTTTCCCGGAGTATTCAAAAGTGCCACATTTCCCTTTCTGTATACGTCAAAAATGTGAGGGATTCCAATAACAGATTCCGGATTGAAGTTCATGGGATCCAGATATTCATCGGATATACGGCGGTAAACAGCACCCACCCGTTCCTTTTTGCCTGAATAATCAACAAAATACAGACAGTCATTTTCCACAGTAAGCTCACTTCCGTTTACAAGGTGAGCGCCTGTTTTTTCTGCCAGATAGGAATGCTCAAAATAAGCCGCATTATATCTGCCGGGTGTGAGGATCACATTGATTCCGCCTGTGTTGACAGCATCCATGGTCTCCTTGAGCATCTGTGCATAATTCCGGTTGTCCTCCACCTGATACTGCTGGTAGGTCCGCGGAGAGCACTGGCGGCAGAGGCCTCTTGCGATCATTGGATAGGATGCCCCTGAGGGTACACGAAGATTATCCTCAAGAATATACCATTCTCCGTTTTTTCCTTTTACCAGGTCGATACCAGAAATATGAGAAAATACACCCTTTGGGGGTACAAATCCCTCACACTGAACCATGTAGCCGCTGGAGGAATACACAAAATCCTCCGGAACGATACCGTCTTTTATAATTTTTTTCTCTGTGTAAATATCCTTCAGAAACAGATTCAGGGCATCTACACGCTGGGCCAGTCCTTTTTCCAGAACATCGAACTCTTCTTTGGTGATGATTCTCGGAATCACATCAAAGGGAAAAAGCTGTTCTTTAAAAGTATTGTTTTTATAAATACCAAACTTTACGCCATATCTTGCCAGCAGCTCATTAATGGCGTCCGCACGCTCATATAAATCCATCGTACTCAAAAATATTTCCTCCCTCCGTTTTACAATCGAATAAAAAAAAGAGACACAGTCATTTTGCTTCCTGCAAAACGTCTTTGTCTCTTTATTGCTTTAATATAACAGAATACTGTTTTATTGTCAACGGAAAAATGTAAATTTATTCATCCATTATTCATCCCAGTTATGCCATACAGCAGTGACATCGTCATCATCATCAAGAAGATCCAGTGTTTTCTGAAGATCTTTAATGTGCTGCGGATCAGTCAGCTCAACATATGTCTGCGGGATCATGGCAACCTGTGCTTCAAGAAGGGGAACTCCTGCTGCCTCCAGTGCCTCTCTTACCGCACCGAAATCATCCGGTTCTGTGATCACTTCAAAGCTGTCCTCTTCCTCATTGAAATCCTCGGCACCTGCATCAAGAGCGATCATCATCAGCTCGTCCGCATCCATTTCACACTCTTCTTTATCAATGATGATCTGCCCCTTCTGATCAAACATAAAGGATACACAGCCCTGTGTTCCAATGCTTCCATAGCCCTTTGTAAATGCGCTTCTTACGTTTCCGGCTGTACGGTTCTTATTGTCAGTCAGAGTCTCAACAATAATCGCAACACCGTTTGGTCCATAGCCTTCGTATACAGCTCTTTCATAATTATCTGCAGAATCTGCTCCTGCAGCCTTTTTGATACCACGCTCAATGGTATCGTTGGGCATATTATTTGCTTTCGCCTTGGCGATCACATCACGAAGCTTGCTGTTGTTATTAGGATCCGGGCCGCCGGCCTTGACAGCCATAACGATCTCACGACCGATCACTGTAAAAATCTTACCTTTTTTTGCATCGTTTTTTTCTTTCTTATGCTTAATGTTCGCAAATTTTGAATGTCCTGACATACTTACTCTCCTTTTGTTTCTTTATTTTCCTGCTGTATTTTTTCCGCACGTACCTTTCCCACCGTCTTGTTTCCCAGTGACAGAATGGTAAACTTATATCCCTTTGCCGTAAGGCTGCTGTCCAGATCTCTGCGCGTAGGTATATGACCAAGCAGGGAAGTCAGATATCCGTTAAGTGTTTCAAACTCCAGTTCTCCAAAACTGATATCAAGTTTCTCCTCCACATCCTCCAAAGGTGCCAGACCATCTATGATCACACTGTTATCCTTCTGGGTACGGATGGCTTCCTCCTCATCATCATATTCATCCATGATCTCACCTACGATTTCCTCCAGGATGTCTTCCATGGAAACAATGCCGGCAGTCTGTCCGTATTCGTCAACCACAATGGCCATATGGAGCTTTTTGGCCTGCATGGAGCGGAACAGATCGCCGATTCCTCTTGTCTCGGGAATAAAGGCTGCCTTGCGGATCAGCCCGGGCAGTTCGTTTAACGGCTTGAATTTTGCCCAGGAGTTTCTGGTATTAAATTTAAGAACGTCTTTATAATGAACGATTCCCACAATATTGTCAATATTTTCTTTATAAACCGGATACCGGGAATTCCCCTCCTCCAGCATTGTATCGATCATTTCCTGCAGAAGCACCTGGTCATCAAAGGCAACCACATTCTTTCTGTGTGTCATAATGTCCTTTGCCTCTGTCTCGTTAAATGAAATGATATTCTGAATCATTTCCGCTTCATTTTCTTCTATGACACCCTGCTCATGTGCCTCATCCACAATGGAAATGATCTCCTCCTCTGTTACTGCCTCCTCAGTCTGATCCAGCTTTACCCCAAAAGGAAGGGAAGCAAATTTTGCCAGCCAGGAAATAAGATAGGTAAAAGGAGAAAGGATATTGACAAAAAAACACACGATTTTTACATATCGGTATGCAAATTTTTCCGAAAAATAATATCCCACTCTGCGAAATGCAAGAATTCCCAGAGAAGCCAGCAGCAGCACCATCAGTGATGTTACCAGAACCATTGCCAGTGCATGCTTTATGTAAGGCTGCAGGGTCTTTGTTAAAAACGGAACCATAAAGGTGCCGAAATAGATTCCCGAAGCCATCACCACCAGCGGAATAGCGTTGATAAACTGTGCAGGCGACTCCATAAGCCCCTTTATCAGAGCGGCCTTTTTGTCACCCTCCTGGGTCCTCCTTTCAATTTCATTTTCGCTGAGATTCTTAAATGCCGCTGCAAAGCCATAAAAAATACCGTTAAGCCACAGCAGCAGGAACAGGATAAAAATGCCCCACAGGGGCAAATGAATGCCATCCTCCATTTTTCTGAAAACAAACTCCTTTATAAAATGCAAAATTACGCATAGCTACTGGTAAAATATAGCATTATTGCAGACATTCGTCAAGAAGCCACCTGCAATTAAAAAGTATTACCGTGCCATGCCCTAAAAAGTCAGCTCCAGGCTGATCTCCAGCGCACGATTTACCCGGTCCAGCATATTGCTGTCCAGGTGACATACCTTATCCTTCAGTCTGCGCTTATCAATGGTGCGAAGCTGCTCCAGTAAGATCACAGAATCCTTTTCAATTCCGTATTCCGTAGCATCAATTTCAATATGTGTGGGCAGCTTTGCCTTATTCATTTTTGATGTAATGGCTGCACAGATCACAGTAGGGCTGTGCTTGTTTCCCACATCGTTCTGAATGATCAGAACCGGCCTGATTCCACCCTGTTCACTCCCGACCACAGGTCTCAGGTCAGCATAAAAAATATCCCCTCGTTTAATTACCACACAATTCACACTCCGATTCTTTTTCCGGCCTTCGCCGTATTATAGAATTAGTATTTCCATATTTTTCATGTGTATTCATGCGTGGTCTGCGCAAAAGCTCATCTTTTATCAATTACGAAAAACAATCACGAAAAGAAATGATACTCTCCGTATTCTTTACCGTCTTTAATATATATTCTGGGCACTCTCTTTGTGATATCACAAACAAATTCATAAGGGAAACGTCCGGACAGCTCTCCCAGTGTGTCCACACTGATCTGCTCTTCTCCGTCACGCCCCATGAGAGTTACTTCATCACCGGCTTTCACATCCGGTATTTCAGATACATCCACCATAAACTGGTCCATACAGACACGTCCCAGAATGGGCGCTTTTTTTCCATGGATCAGTACCCAGCCCTTATTTGACAGAAGTCTGGGGTATCCGTCTGCATATCCCACAGGAATGGTCGCCACACGTGTCTCTTTCTCAGTAACAAAGGTTCCTCCGTAACTGATCTGAACTCCTGCCGGAACATCCTTTACGTAAGTGATGTGAGACTTCAGTTCCATGGCCGGCATAAGCTTAACAATATCCTTCTCTACTTCATCGGACGGATAAATTCCGTAAATGGTGATGCCTACCCGTACCAGATTCATATTTGCTTCCGGCATCCGGATGATCCCTGCACTGTTACAGCAGTGCAGAATGGGAATATGAATTCCTTCTTCCATAAGAGCATCCGCAAAATCGCAAAAACGTTTATGCTGTACCACAGCCGGGCTTTTGTCATACTCATCTGCCCTTGCAAAATGTGTAAACATACCCTCGATTTCCAGATTTTTAAGTGCAGCTATTTTTTTGATCTCAGAGATACTCTCCTTTTTATCTGCAAAACCGATACGAGTCATGCCGGTGTCCAGCGCAAGATGGATATGTACGGTCTTTCCCAGTTTTTTCGCCGCATTTGCATACCCTTTGGCTTCTTCATAAGAAGAGACAGCCAGACGCACATCTTCTGCTGCCAGTTCCTCATAGCTTTCCTCAAAAACGATTCCAAGGATCAGAATCGGTTTTTTTATACCATGGTGTTTAAGCTCCAGAGCCTCCTCGGCTGTGGCAGTGGCAAATCCCCAGATATAATCATAATCCTGAACAAGATCTGCAATTGCCTTTGCACCATGTCCGTAGCCGTCTGCCTTGATCACTGCAATCATTTTTGTACCGTCTTTGATATTATTTTTCATTTCCTGAAAATTATGTGCAATGGCATCCAGAGATACCACGGCTTTTATCCTGCTGTATTGTCTGCTCATTTTTTCACTCCTCAAATTGTTTTAAAAACTCCGGTATATAACAGATGATATCCGATGCTGTCATTCCTCTCGTTCCCCGGACTTCTGCCGCTTCGTCCCCGCAGATTCCATGAAGCATTACACCCTTTGCTGCAAGATATGCCAGGTCACATGCCCCTTCCCGCAGATACATACAGCATATCCCGGCCAGAATACCGGACAGCACATCTCCGCTTCCCGCAGTGGCCATTCCCGGATTACCACTCCTGTTAAAATACAGAGTTCCTTCAGGTGATGCTGTCACAGTACAGGCATCCTTTAAAACACATACCGCCCCGGTCTCAGCAGCAAAATGTGCAGCTTCCTCCGGCTGATTTTCCTTTATCCGGGCAATACTTTTTCCTGTGAGACGACTCATCTCCCCCATATGGGGAGTGAGAATACAGTGATCTCCCAGATATTCATTCCACTGCGGATGTTCAGACAGAAGATTCAGCCCGTCCGCATCCAGGATCACTGTTTTATGAGTAAGCTGTGCTTTTTTCAGAAACCATTGTACCTTTTTTGCACTCCTCTGCGAAGTACCAAGCCCCGGCCCGATGATCAGCACATCACACCATTCAAAATCTCTCTCAAAAGAATCCTGGTCATCTCCAAAGGAAACCATGGCTTCCGGCAGAAGGATCTGCAGCGGAATACGGTTTTCTTCCTCTGTGAGAATTTTCACCATACCTGCTCCCGTCTTTAAGGCAGCCTCTGCACTAAAGCAGGCAGCACCGCACATTCCCGTACTGCCTGCCACAGCAAGGACCTTACCAAAGGTACCTTTATTTCCGGAAGAAATTCTGGCAGGAAGACTTTGTAGATCCTTTTCTTCCAGATACCAGGCATCGGAATTTATTCCCTCCGGAGCATAGATACCGATTTCCGCTGTGATGATATGTCCTCCATAGGACCTTCCCGGATAAAGGCAAAGGCCTCTTTTGATACAGGCAAAGGTTACTGTAAGATCTGCCTGAAATGCAATTCCCATAACCTGTCCGGTATCCCCGTGGATTCCCGAAGGAATATCCACTGCCACTTTTTTTGCATCCGTCTCATTCATAGCCTGTATCAGCTCACGGTACCGACCTTCGATCTTTCTTTCCAGTCCCACTCCGAAAATGGCATCTACTATAGTAGTATATTCATCCCACTCGGGGATATTCGTTCCGGGCACGTGATAAAGGCCGGCAATTTCCCACTGTCTTTTTGTTTCCTCTGTCATCCGTTCCATGTTTCCGGCCATAAAGATCCGGGCATCATACCCCTGCAGATAAAGCATTCTTGCAATGGCCACACCGTCTCCGCCATTATTTCCGCTGCCGCAGACAACAAGGATTTTTTCTTTTTCCCGGGAATCCAGGATCTCTTTCATGGCATCCACCGTCCGAAGAGCCGCCTTTTCCATCAGAACACAGGACGGCACCTTCATACTGTGGATCGTATGGCTGTCATAAGCCTTCATCTGACTGTTTGTCAAAACCTCTTTCATTCCCTGCCTCCTGTCCGCAAAAAAGAAAATGCTGCTGCACTCACCTGATACTGCGGTATCCATGCAACAGCTTCTCTGCTATTTCTCAATATGTTCCTTTCGGTACTGACTCAGATTATAAGATAAAGTCATAAGACTCTCCGACAGATGTACGTTTTCCACAATAACATCCTCAGGTGTATCCAGGTCAATATGCGCAAAATTCCAGATTGCCTTGATGCCGTTTTCGATCAGAATATTTGCCATTTCCTTTGCCTTGTTCTTAGGCAGTGTTAAAATAGCTATCTCAACCTGCTTTTCCTTCAGGAAAAAGGGCAGATCACTTAACATCTGAATCTCTATGCCTCGAACGGCAATCCCTTCCAGCACCGGATTGATATCAAAGATACCGACCAGCTTGAATCCTCTTTTTTCAAAATCCTCGTAATTTGCAAGTGCCTGACCCAGATTACCGGCACCGAGAATAATCATGGGATGAACGGTTTCCAGACCGAGAATCTTGCCGATCTCCGTATAAAGATAACGGACATTATATCCGTATCCCTGTTGACCAAAACCGCCGAAATTATTTAAATCCTGCCGTATCTGTGATGCCGTTACATGCATCTTTCTGCTTAAATCGTTGGAAGAGATCCGTTCCACCTTTTCTTCCATCAATTCGCCCAGATAACGATAATATCGGGGGAGCCTCTTAATTACCGCTTTAGAAATTTCTTTCGCTTCCACAAATGTCCCCTCCTTATAAAAGCTATGTCAATTATAACGAACTGACAAAATAATGTCAATTAATCTTGTACTTTTTCACCAAATTTTTATGTTTTTTTTCAGAAACAGGCATTTTTTCTTTCAAAAAACTGAATTTTATGTATAATAGATAAGATAGTGTAAATTTATCGGAGGAAAGAATATGATAGTAGCATGTCAGAATGTCTGTAAGGCCTTTGGGGAAAAGGTAATTCTGCAGGATGCCTCCTTTCACATAGAGGAACGGGAAAAGGCGGCTCTCATCGGCAGCAACGGTGCCGGCAAAACCACCCTTCTTCGGATCATCATGCAGGAGCTTCCTGCTGATTCCGGAACCACCATACTTGCAAAAGACAAACAGATCGGATATCTGGCCCAGTACCAGGATATCCACGGTCACCATACCATTTATGAAGAGCTGATCTCCACCAAGCAGCACATTCTGGATATGGAGAACCGGATCCGCTCTCTGGAGCATGAAATGAAATACGCCGCAGGAGAAGCACTGGAAAATCTCATGAACCAGTATACCCGCCTGAACAGCCGGTTTGAGCTGGAAAACGGCTATGCATATAAAAGCGAAGTTACAGGCGTGTTAAAGGGCCTTGGCTTTGCAGAGGAGGATTTTTCACGTCAGATCGAGACTCTCTCCGGAGGGCAGAAAACACGGGTTGCACTGGGCAAGCTCCTTCTGTCCAGACCGGATATCCTCCTTTTGGATGAGCCCACCAACCATCTGGATATGGACAGCATCACCTGGCTGGAAACCTATCTTCTGAATTATCCCGGTGCAGTCTTTATTGTATCACATGACCGTTATTTTCTTGACAGAGTAATCACAAAGGTCGTTGAAATTGAAAACGGCACTTTGCGCACATATACCGGAAACTACTCTGCCTATGCAGAAAAAAAGGCAATGCTTCGCGATGCGCAGTATAAGGCTTACTTAAATCAGCAGCGTGACATCCGCCATCAGGAGGCAGTGATCGCAAAGCTGAAATCCTTTAACCGCGAAAAATCCATTAAACGTGCGGAAAGCCGCGAAAAAATGCTGGGAAAGATTCAGCGTATCGATAAACCTGCAGAGATCCAGGACCGCATGAGAATCTGTCTGGAACCACGATATGTGAGCGGAAATGATGTGCTCACCGTAGAGGGGCTTTCCAAAGCCTTCCCGGGACAGGTCTTATTCAGTGATATTTCCTATGAGATAAAAAGGGGTGAACGTGTTGCCCTTATCGGCAGTAACGGCACCGGAAAGACGACCATGCTGAAGATTTTAAATTCTCTGGAAGCTGCCGATGCCGGACGTTTTACTCTCGGCTCAAAGGTTCAGATCGGCTACTATGACCAGGAGCACCATGTGCTTCACATGAACAAAACCATCTTTCAGGAAATATCCGACACCTATCCTACCCTGACTGAGACACAGATCCGCAATATGCTGGCTGCCTTTCTTTTTACGGGAGATGATGTGTTTAAAGAAATCTCCGCCCTTTCCGGCGGCGAAAGGGGACGTGTCTCTCTGGCAAAACTCATGTTGTCAGAAGCCAATTTCCTGATCCTTGACGAGCCTACCAACCACCTTGACATTCCCTCCAAGGAAATACTGGAGGAAGCCTTAAACAGCTATACGGGAACTGTGCTTTATGTTTCCCACGACCGCTATTTCATCAACCAGACTGCCACACGGATCATGGATCTTACCAACCAGTCTCTTGTAAATTACATAGGTGATTACGACTATTATCTGGAAAAGAAGGAAGAGCTCACCCAAAAATATGCCCCCGGCACCGAAGTTGCTGCTGCACAGGCAAAACAGGAAAGTGACAGCAAGCTTTCCTGGAAACAGGCAAAGGAGGAACAGGCCGCAAAGAGAAAACGGGAAAATGATCTGAAAAAAGTGGAAGCCCGTATAGAGCAGCTGGAAACAAGAGATAAAGAAATCGATGAGACCCTTGTGCTTCCGGATGTGTGCACCAATGTGGCAAAATGCACCGCACTGAGCCGTGAAAAAGAGGAGATTCTTTCTGAACTGGAAGAATTATATGAAAAATGGGAAGAGCTTGCATAAAGCTCTTCCCTTTTTGTTTCTGTTGTTATAATAAGATATCTGCTACAGAAAGCTTTTCAGACTGTCTCTGATGCCTGCTGCAGCACAGAGTACGTCTGCATTATAAAGATAAGGCAGCTTCTCTGTTTCCCAGCCTTCTGCAATACCGCCGGCTTCTTTTAAGATCACCGTACCCGCAGCATAATCCCAGGGCTTCAGATTTCGTTCTATATACCCGTGAAGTCGTCCGCATGCCACATAACACATATCCAGTGCCGCAGAGCCGGAACGGCGAAAATCCGCACAGCTTGTAAAAATTTTCTCAAAAAGAGGAAACAGCTCCTGTGCTCTCTCTTTTTCATATGGGGATGAACCAAAAGAAATCACAGCTTCCTTAAGGTCTGTTATGTCTGCTGTATGAATGGGTTTGCCATTTCTGTATGCGCCGCACCCTGAAGCGCCGTAAAACAATTCCTCATGAAAAGGATTATAAACGGCACCGAAAGTGATCTCACCATTCTCATATAAACCAAGAGATACTGCACTCATGCCATAATTTCGAATAAGATTGGTGGTTCCGTCAATGGGATCCAAAATCCAGTAATTTCCCTTCGGATCAAGGTTGTTATTTTCCTTTTCCTCTGCAACCATCTGAATCTGCGGAAAAAGCCTGCCAAGCTCTGTCTTCAGAAAATCCTGCACTGCAAAATCCACATTTGTCACGTAATCGGCCGCACCCTTGACTGTGATCTCCTCTGATTTCATTTCAGAAAAGATCAATTCCTTTGTCTGCTTTACAAGTGTTAATACTTTTTCCTGTTCTGTCTTAGTCAGCATTTTTCTTCCTGTCCTCTCTGCTGCCTAATTTGGAGAATATACACGGACACGAAGAGGAATTCCCAGGGAATCAGCCAGCTCCTGGCTCTTTTTCACATTTTCCTCACCGATCACATCTACCACCGTAAAACGCACATCCTCCAGATACTGATGACAATCCTGTGCAAAAGTAAGCATGGCATCAAAGGATTTTTCTCCGTATGCCGGATGAACGATGGCTGTATAGGATTTTGCATCAGGCATATTCAGGCTGATGGAAACACAGTCAACAGCTTCACAGACTTCTTTTGCAACAGAACGTTTATGAATCAGATCTCCAAGACCGTTTGTATTCAGGCGAAGCTTGAATGAATAACGTTCTCTGATATATCTGCTTACCGCAATAAGATTGTCCAGTGCCATTGTGGGCTCTCCGTAACCGCAGAACACAACCTCTGTACAGTCTGTAAAATCAAAAGCATCAATGGCTGCAAAAATCTCTTCCAGGGACGGCTCATGCTCAAACCACAGATTGCTCGCCTCTCCCACAGAATCAGTGGTATTACGGATACAAAACTCGCATTTGCAGGGACACTTGTTGGTAATATTTAAATAAACCTGATTTTTATAACGATATACAATATCTGTCATTTGTTTTCTTTTCCTTCTTTCTATCTGGCGATACGCATTATCTTACCAGCTTTAGATGCCTTTTGCAATATTTGATTTAAATCCGATGCGGTCAAGAGCCATTCCGATGATCACAAAAACAATGGCACTGCCGCCGGACTGTACAAGACTTCCGCTGAGAGATGTGAAAAATGCCACATTAAATCCGAACATGATTCCTTCAGCTATATAATATCCTGTTCCGGAAATGATAAAGGCCAGAAACAGCGCGATCACATTTCTCTTTGTGACAAATTTATTCCCTTTGTTGCTGAAGGGAAGGCAGATCAGCATTTTTATGATAATGGTTGCCGGTGCCCATACCGGTGCTGTGAGAAGATCCGCAAGGCCGCCGCCGATGGCTCCTGCCGCACATGCATATGGCAGAGGAAGAAGTGCTGCTGCAAGATAAATAATAGAATCTCCCAGATGAACATATCCTCCGTTTGCTCCAACCGGAATATGGCAGATATATGCGGTCATCAATGTGATTAATGCTGCAAATACTGCCGTTACGGTAAGACGTCTCACTGTGGTTCCTGACTGTGTGTTAGTTTTCTGTGCTGTGTAATCTGTCATTTTTTCAGTCCTCCTTTAATTCATGCAAATAAGTTTCAAAGCAGACTCCGTCATTATGGTCTGTTCCCTCTTCTACCGCATCCGCGATAGCTTTTCCCAGAAAATCCACTGCTTTTTCCACGCATCTGTTCACCGACAGGCCCTGTACAAGTCCTGCACTTAACACGGACGCAAACAGATCTCCCGTTCCGGAATAGCTGCCTCCTGTTTTTGGAGTGAACTTCCAGAATGTATTTTTGTTTTCCCGGATGAGATTACCGATAAGAGGTGTCTGATCCTCTTTCCTGTAATCGATTCCCGTTATCACCAGTGCAGGCAGTGAAAACTCCTCTTCCAGCTTAACACCGATCTGTTCCACGGTTTCCAGATACTCTTTTGCCGGAAGTTTATTAAGCTCCTCCCAAAAAGCAAGCATCTTCTCCCTTCCGCAGAGCAAAAGCAATGCCTCCGTCAGATTAGGTGTGATGATATGAGCCCGTTTTACCAGCTCCCGCATTTTCCTGCAAAGTCCCTCTGTATAAATACCATAGGTCCTTCCCTGGTCACCCATGACCGGGTCATTGAGAATCAGGGTATCCTCTCCGGAAAACAGATCAAGGAATTTCTGTATTTTTTCTGCCTGGGCTTCCCCCGCCAGAAATCCTGAATAAATGCCATCCACTTTCAGATTCCTTTTTTTCCATTCTTCCATAATAGAATCCATCCGGTCTGTATAATCATCCCAGAAATAAGACGGATATCCTGTCTGATTGCTTAACACGGCAGTGGGAAGCGGACATGCCTGCACTCCCATTGCGGAAATCACAGGAATTGCAGCGGTAAGAGAGCATTTTCCCATTCCCGACAGATCATTAATGACTGCAATTTTTTTCAATTTTTTCACTCCACTCTTGTTTTCTTATCAGTTCCCGTGTAGAATACCACTTAAGTGTATACTCGAAAATATCCAAATTTATTATTTTTTTAGGGGACAGTTATGAATTTGATTACAGAAAATATGGAAAATCCCAAAAAAGAACTCCTTTATCAGGAAGTATATGACTATTTCCGGGATCTGATTCTTCAGAACAGACTGCCGGCCGGAAGCAAAATGCCTTCTCTGAGAAAATGTGCACAGGAAATGAAATACAGCCGCACCACCATTGAGAATGCCTATCTGCAGCTTGCTGCGGACGGTTATATCATTTCCCGGCCCCAAAGCGGCTATTACGTCACAGAGATTGCCAGAACACATGAAAAAAAGCCGGACACCAAAAGCAGAAGCAGCCGCCGCTGGCTCTACGATCTTGCCTCCCAGGGAGTGGATCAGGAAAGCTTCCGTTTTGATCTGTGGCGGCGCTACATAAAAAGTGCCCTCCGCCAGGATGAGCGGCTTCTTTCTTACGGAGAGCCCCAGGGTGAAGAGGATTTCAGAATGGCTCTGGCGGACTATATCCGGGAAAGACGAAATATTCTGTGCTCACCGGAGGACATTGTGGTAGGTGCGGGAACCCAGAGCCTTCTCAATATTCTCTGCCCTCTTCTTAAGGGAAAAGAAACAGTATCTTTTCCAAATCCTTCCTTTGAACAGGGCAGTACTGTATTTTCTGACTATGGTTTCCAGATACATTACCGGGATAAAAACGCCGATATTATATATGTCACACCTGCCCATATGACAAAGTGGGGCGAGATCATGCCTGTATCACGGCGGCTGGAGCTGATCCGCTATGCATCGGAGCACAACAGTCTTATTATCGAGGACGATTTTGAAAACGAATTCGTATATCTTCAGAAACCCACACCCTCTGTTTACGGGCTGGCCGGCGGAAAGGATGTGGTCTATATGGGCTCCTTTTCCCGGCTTTTGCTGCCTTCCATCCGTATCAGCTTTATGGTACTCCCCTCTTCTCTGGCAGAAGCCTATCACAAACGGGCGGAATTATACAGCCAGACAGCATCAAAGGCGGAACAGATCGCTCTGTGCCAGTTTATCCGTGACGGTCATCTTGGTGCCCAGACGCGTAAGCTGCGCCGTCTTTATTCCCAGAAGCTGAAGGAACTCACAAAAGCCATTAAATCCGTATTCGGGGTTTCGGCAAAGATAAAGGCCGGCTCTGCGGGAACCAGCCTTGCTGTTACCCTTCCCTTTCACGGTTCCCGGGAACAGCTAAAAAAACAGGCGCAGACCAAAGGCCTGCACCTGCAGTTTCTAGAAAAATCAGAAGAAAGCATCACACTGCTCTTCTCATGCTCTGCCATGCCTGCAAAGGATTTTATCCCCGCCTGCAGGCTGCTGAAAGATATTATGGAGCAGCCGGATTTTCGTTAATTACGCTTGTTGTCGATCATATATAAAAGAGCATTGCAGATACATGCGGCAATATTGCTGCCTCCCTTTCTGCCCTTTGCCACAATATATGGAGTGTCAGTCTCCATGATCAGCTCCTTGGACTGAACCACATTTACAAATCCCACCGGAACTCCGATGATCAGCTCCGGGGAGAGCTTTCCCTCTGAGATCAGCTCATAAAGGCGTACCAGAGCTGTAGGTGCATTTCCAATGGCAAAGATCAGCTTCCTGTCAAGAGCCGCTGCCTTGTCCATACTGGCTGTGGCTCTGGTAGTTCCGTTTTCTCTTGCAGCAACCGCAACATCTTCATCAGACATAAAGCAGAATACTTCTCCGCCATAGCGTGCCAGCGCCCGCTTATTGATGCCGGATTTTGCCATCTGGGTATCTGTTACGATGCATGCGCCGTTTTTTATGGCTTCCAGAGCTTTATCCACAACGTTTTCCGAGAAGCAGAGATTCTCTGCATAATCAAAATCCGCACTTGTATGAATACACCGCTTCACGATCATCTCCGTGCCGGGAACCAGCGGAGTATCACCCATCTCTTCTGTGATTATCTCAAAGCTTCTCGCTTCAATCTCCATAGGTTTTACGTTTTCCAGTTCTATTTTCATTCTAATCCCTCCTCCAGGATTCTGTAAATTGCATTCATATCCAGATGTTTTCGAAGCTCTGCCGCCAGAATATCATACTGCGTTTCCTTAAACTGCGCAAAATCAATCCCTTTCAGTTCCGTTACGTCGATTCCTTTTTTATTTCCCAGAATCTCCAGCACAGCCTCTGCCACCGATTCCCTGTCAAAAACCCCGTGTACGTATGTACCGCAGATATTTTCAAGAAATGCACCCTCTGATTTCTTTTGCTGTGTCACCATATCAGAAACCTCCGTGGCAGGTCTGGCATTTCCTTTGAGAACAGATTCTCCCATATGGATCTCATATCCTTCAATGGAAACTCCCGATAAAGGCGCAAGCTCTCCGGTCATTTCCAGAAAGCGGCCTTCCACACGGGTTCTTGTTTTTTCTTTTGCAAAAACCGTATCCATGGGAATCAGTCCCATTCCCTTTATAGTTCCGCCTGCTTCCACATGATAAGGATCACTGAGAGTATCTCCCAGCATCTGATAGCCTCCGCAGATCCCAAAAATCAGCGTTCCCTTTGCGGCAGCCTTAAGGATCATTGCCTCCATCCCGGTTTCACGCATCCACAGAAGATCTTCCATGGTGTTTTTTGTTCCCGGCAAAATGATCATATCAGGATTATGCAGCTCACGGGGATGCTTCACATAGCGAAGAGAAAGCCCCTCTATGCTCTCCAGAGGATTAAAATCCGTAAAATTGGAAATGCGGGGAAGACGTATTACCGCGATGTCAAGAAGGTCTGCTTTTGTCTTTCTTTCAAACCGCTCTGTAAGGCTGTCCTCATCCTCAACCTGAATATCCAGATAAGGAGCTACTCCCACCACAGGAATCTGTGCCTTCTCTTCCAGCATTTGCACTCCAGGCTCCAGAATGGTTTTATCTCCGCGGAATTTATTAATGATCAGCCCCTTCACCATCGCCCTCTCATCCGGCTCCAGAAGCATGACTGTACCGATCAGCTGGGCAAAAACACCGCCGCGGTCTATGTCACCCACAAGAAGGACCGGGGCTTTTGCCATTTTTGCCATTCCCATGTTAACAATATCTTCCTGCTTCAGATTAATTTCCGCGGGACTTCCTGCTCCTTCTATCACTATAATATCATATTCCCGGGCAAGCTTATGATAAGCCTCCATGACTTTGGGAATCAGCTGCTTTTTATATTTAAAATAGTCGCGGGCACTCATGGTACCCAGAACTTCTCCGTTTACGATAACCTGAGACCCCACATCGTTGGTGGGCTTCAGCAGAATGGGGTTCATCAGTACCGAGGGGGCGATTCCCGCCGCTTCCGCCTGCATCACCTGTGCCCGTCCCATTTCCAGCCCTTCTTCTGTAATAAAAGAATTCAGAGCCATATTCTGCGATTTAAAAGGGGCGACCTTATACCCATCCTGTTTAAAAATCCTGCAAAGACCGGCTGCAAGAAGGCTTTTGCCGGCATTTGACATGGTTCCCTGTACCATGATCGCCTTTGCCATTTTTCATCTTCCCCTTTCTGTAATATCTTTCACTGCAGCAAGAAACCTGCAGTTATCTTCATGTTTTTTTACTGCGATTCTGTAATACCCTCTGCAAAGCCCCGGATAATTGCTGCAGTCCCGGATCAGGATTCCCTTTTCCAGACATTTTTCATACAGATCCGCAGGTCCCTTAAAGAAAAGATAATTTGCCCGGGAATCAAACACCTTAAGTCCCACGGCAGCCATTTCTCTTTTCAGGAAATCCGCTTCTTCAAATACCAGCTTTCTTCCTGCCTCCACATATTCCTTTTCCTGCAAAGCAGCCAGACCGGCTGCCTGGGCCAGAGAGGAAACATTCCATGGCTGTGTACAGGCCTCCATTTTATCCAGCAGCTCTCTGTTCCCGCAAAGGCCGTACCCCAGACGAAGTCCTGCCATTGCATAGCGCTTTGTAAAGGCCTTAAGCAGAAAAAGGCAGGGATATTTTTCCAGATCTTCTTTCAGCGTGTATTGCTCCGGCTCTTTTACAAAATCCAGGAAGCATTCATCCACCACCAGAAAAATGTTATTTTCACTGCATTTATCCAGTACTTCCATAAGAAAATCCCGTTCTGTCAGCACTCCTGTGGGATTATTAGGATTACACAGAAATACCATATCCAGCTCAGGAGTAAGACAGTCAAGAAAATCTCTCCCTAAAGAAAAACCGTGCTCTTGTGTCAGTTCATAATAATCCAGGCAGCAGTCCACACTCTCCAGCGCCTGTCCGTACTCTGCAAATGTGGGACACGGCAGCAGAGCGTGTGCAGGCTTTACGGTACGGCACAGAGTAAAGATAAGATCTGCCGCCCCGTTTCCGCAGAGTACCTGAGAGGCTTTAACCCCTTCATATTCTGCTATGGCCTGACAAAGGGGTCCGCAGCCCACCTGAGGATAGCATTCCAGCCTGTTAAGCCACCCCTTCACCGCCTCTTTCACACTCTCCGGTGTGCCCAGCGGATTACAGTTTGCGGAAAAATCCATACAATTCTGATGCTGATAAATATTTCCGCCGTGAATATGTTTCGTCATGATCGCCTCCTGCTGCTCATCAAAAGAATACCAACAACATACGGACTGCCAGACCGACTGCGCCGAAAAGTACCAGCCCCAGAAAAGCTGCCCCGTACATCAGCCGGCAGCATCCGGGAATATCCTCCGGCTCAACAGGCCGGTCCGGATCACCAATCGTTGGTTTTTCATATAATTTGCCAAAATAATATGCATTTCCCGCAAGCTGGACATGAAGTGCTCCTGCTGCCGCAGACTCCGTCTGAGCAGAATTGGGACTTGCATGATTTCTGCGGTCTCTTTTAAATATGCGAAATGCATTTTTTCCATCCATTTTTACAAGAAAAGCCGCTGTGCACATGAGAAGGCCGCTGATTCGTGAAGGAATATAATTCGCCGCATCGTCCAGCTTTGCCGCACACCTTCCAAAATATAGATACCTGTCATTTTTATATCCCAGCATGGAATCCATGGTATTGATCCCCTTATACAAAAACATAAGGGGGACACCTCCTATGGCCATATAAAGCATGGGTGCGATCACTCCGTCAGAGCTGTTTTCCGCAACAGTCTCCACTGCTGCTTTTGTCACTCCCTCTGCCGAAAGAGCTTTCGTATCTCTTCCCACGATCATGGATACTGCATAGCGTGCCTCATCCAGCGTACCGTTTTTCAGCCTGTCATAAACCTTCATGCTTTCCGTTTTCAGAGATTTACAGGCCAGAAGCTGATAACACCAGAAGGTCTCCAGAAGAAAAGCCGCCCGGGGCAGCCTGCCCTTCAGAAAAAACAAAACACCGAAAGGAACCATATAAGAAAACAGGCACACCAGAAGCACTTCCAGAAATCCCCCCAACAGCTCTCCTTTTTCACTTTTGGGAAAAAGCCTGCGGATCCCCTTCTCCAGAAAAGAGATCAGATTCCCTGTGAGGCATACCGGATGATAAAGCCACCGCGGATCTCCGATCCATAAATCTATGAAAAAACCTGCCGCAAGGGCAGCAATGGTCTGATACATAATATACTCCTCAAATCATTATTTATGTCCGTTTCTATAGTCGTCGCAGCATTTAAGAAACCATCGGGGAATCTGGGGATTACCATAATAGTACATATGAGGAAAGCCTGCCAGAAATCCTTTATCCGTATGAAGACACTCCCAGCTTCTGGTGCTTTCCGGCTTTCTTGCAGTAAAGCCTTCTCCACAGTCAGTGGAATCAAAATAATGAAATTCATGGGCGGGGCTGTCTGAAAAAACGAGCCCCTGCTTCTTTGCACTCTCGTTGGGAGAAAGACTGATATATCCAAACCTGCCCAGACGGGAAGTTTTATACGCTCTGCCCGGGATCACTCCTGCCATATCACAAAGGTTTCTGTCCATATCCTCCATTTTTTCATGAAGATACATAAATCCTCCGCATTCCGCCATGCAGGGCATTCCGTCTTTTATAGCCTTATATACAGCCCTTCTCATGGAAATATTATTCTCCAGCGCCTTTGCATTCAGTTCCGGATATCCGCCGTACAGCAGCATGCCATGGATTCCCTCGGGAAGAGCTTTGTCATGAATGGGTGAAAAAAATGAAATTCTCGCACCCATTTTTCTCAGCAGATTTAAATTGTCCTCATAAATAAAGCAGAACGCCTCATCCCGGGCCACTGCAATATGCACCGGTTCTTCCAGCGAAAAGCCAAAAGCAGGGTTCTCCTTTTCAAGAGCTTCCTCCCAGGTAAGAGGTACGGCATTTTCTGCGATCTCAAGAATTCCTTCCATATCCAGCGTCTCGTTAAGGACTGCCGCAAGCTTCTCAAGGCTCTCCCTCAGATGGGGAATCTCATGCGGCAGCACCAGGCCCAGATGACGGCTGTCAATAAAGCAGTCCTCCATTTTCGGCACATAACCAAGAACCCTGATTCCCAGCTCTTCTTCTGCCAGCTTTTTCATCCGGGGATAAAGCATGGCAGACATCTGATTAAAAATCACGCCCTTTATCCTGCTGTCTTTCTGATATTCCAGGAAACCTTTTATGTATGCCATAAGAGATATGCTCATCCCTCTGCTGTTCACGATGAGAATTACAGGTGTATCCGTGGTTCTTGCCAGGTCATAGGCACTGGCCCTGACAGTGGTTCCTCCCACACCGTCATAATAGCCCATGACTCCCTCCATGACCGCTATATCACAGTCTCCGGCATTTTCGCCAAGAAGATAGCACGTCACATTTGGCGAACTGAAAAAAGTATCCAGATTTCGCGATTTTGTACCTATGACGCGACTATGGAACATGGGATCGATATAATCCGGCCCGCATTTAAATGATGCCACTTTTTTGTTTCTCTGTACAAGAGCCTGCAAAAGCCCGCAGGTTATCGTCGTTTTTCCGCTGCCGCTGGCTCCTGCCGCCAGAAGAACCCTGGGAATATTCTGCTGTACCATAGCTGCCTCCTCTAGTGTGCCTTTTCACAGGTAATAATATAAATAGGGTTTTCTCCCATCATCATATGATAACGTCCTACCTCTCTGGAACGGGCTACATTCATCTGTACGATCTCGCTCTCCAGAGAAAGGGCCGAAACAGCAGCAAGAGCTTCTGTTACGGTTTCCATAGTGATACAGTTGATCACCATTTTCACCCGGGGATTTTTGTTCAGGAGGGTCTCCATAATCTGCCTGAGATTTCCGGAGGAGCCTCCGATAAACCCGTGAGTAGGCGCCGGAAGGTCTTCCAGAGCCTCAGGTGCCGTTCCTCCGATAATTTCCAGATTATCTGCTGCAAACTTTCTTTTGTTTTCTTTAATGAGCTCCAGAGCTTCTTCCTTTTTTTCGATGGCATATACCTTGCCCTCCAATGCCCTCAGAGCCATTTCAATGGCAACAGAGCCGGTACCGGCTCCCACATCATAGCAGACAGAATCCAGAGTAAGTCCCAGCTTTGCCAGAGAGACGCAGCGGATCTCCTCTTTTGTCATTGGCGCTTTTCCCCGCAGAAACATACTGTCTGCAAGGCCATGGGTCTGAGGAAAAGAAAGTGCCTCTCTGTTAAATGCACAGACCACACTAAGGGGATTTCCCTCATAGGAAACCAGCTCCTCTGCTTTCTTTACAAATATTTTCTCATCCTCATAAGACAGATTCTCTCCCACATAAAGCTCTGTCGCTCCCATCCCGTAGCTGCACAGCTTTTTTGCCAGTGAAGAAACGCCGTCTGCCGTTCCCAGAATGGCAAAAACCTTCTCATGATACCGGATCTGTCCCACAAGATTGCAGTCTCTTCCGTGGGCACTGACAATTTTGGCATCATCCCAGGAAAGACCTGCCTTTGCCATGAAATAAGCCACTGAAGAAATTCCGCAGACCATGGATACTTCTCCCGGAAGGACAGCCAAAAGCTTCTTCGCTCCGCTGTAGAAGCCCACATCTCCGGAAAGTGCCACAACCACCATTTCATATTCCGGATGTGCCAGTATATACTCTGCAATGGCCTCGCTTCTGTATTCATAATGGATGGCATGATGGCTGTCTGCCACTGCATCCACCATCCTTTTTGCACCTATTACAAGCTGCGCCTGCTCCAGAACCTTTTTTCCCTCCAGGGTAAGCGTATCCCGGCTTCCCATACCGATTCCCAGCAGGGTGATCCTGTAGTCCGCAGAAAGATGAAAACGTTTGCTTAAAAATGCCCTGGCAGCGTCAGGATCAAGACCTTCCTCCTTCAAAGGACGGCCAATGATCACAGGAATCGCCCCACACTGCTGTGCGGCCTGGATTTTTTCCAGAAAACCGCCTGCCTTGCCGGAGTCCTTCGTCACAAGATATTTACAGTCGTACTGACGGAGCATGGCGGCATTCATTTCCATGGTAAAAGGTCCCTGCATTCCGATCAGATGCCTGCCCTCCAGACCGTAGCTGCTGCAGTCTGCCATTACTTCCGGAAGTGAGAGAACTCTTGCATACAGTCTGTTTTGATATCCCGGAATCACAGTAAACTTTCTCAGATCCTTGCTTCCTGTAGTGAGGAGCACATTTCCTGCGGTACCCTTCAGATACTCTGCTGCATCCTCCACAGTATCCACATACACAGCCTCACTCTGCCGGCTGCTGCCGGAGCGGAGCACCCGCACATACTCAAGCCCGAAAAGGCGACATGCCTCACGGATATTTTCTGTCACCACCGCAGCATAGGGATGGGTGGCATCCAGCACGATATCCGGCATCTGCTCCCCGAAGAGCTTCTGCATCTGTTCACAGTCCAGCCTTCCTGCCAGAATCTTCAGATAATCTCCCTCCCTGAGGGATCTGGTGCCGTATTCTGTAGCCACACAGGCACAGACAAAAACACCGTGGCGGGACAGATAACGGCACATTTCGTACCCTTCAGTCGTTCCCGCAAAAACAATGGCTTTATACATTTTTATATCCTCTTGGCGTAACCATTTTTCCCTTTATTTCTTTTGTCTGGGAATTTCCGATAAATACCGTGGTAAACATATCCACCTGTGTATCGCGAAGCTCTGAGAGGCTCATTACCCGATAAGCTTCTCCATCTCTTGCAATCTGACTGACAATTCCGCACACGGTATCCGGTGAACGATGGGTAAGCATCAGGTCACATGCCTTCTGCAGGTAATCATGGCGTTTTTTGCTGGAAGGATTATAAAGGCAGACTGCAAAATCCGCCTCAGCCGCTGCCAGCAAACGTTTTTCAATTTTTTCCCAGGGTGTGAGAAGATCGCTGAGGCTGATCAGACAAAAATCATGGATCAGCGGCGCTCCCAGTACTGCCGCACCGCCCAGTGCTGCCGTGACACCGGGAATGATCTCCAGCTCCACCTGCGGATAATTGACTCCGACCTCATACATCAGACCGGCCATTCCGTACACACCCGCATCTCCGCTGCAGATCATGGAAACTGTTTTTCCTTCCATTGCCTTATCAAAAGCAAGAATACAGCGGTCAACTTCTTTTTTCATAGGTGTAGTAAGAAATTCCTTACCTGCAAAATGGTCTTTCACAAGATCCACATATACAGTATATCCCACAATAATATCGCTGTCCTGTAAAGCCCGGATGGCTTTTCCTGTCATCTGATCATAAGCTCCGGGACCGATTCCCACAACATATATCTTATTCAAAATGTATCCTCCAATCTATGACCGCCATAGCGGTGGTAATGCCGTCTCCGGCATGTTTTTTCTCAATCAGTGTGCCCTGCTTTGAGGCAAGGACGGCACTTCTCTCGCACACACTGTCCACTCCCGTGATTTCTTTTACAAAAGAAGACCCGGTAAAGTCTCCCGGAACACTTAAAAGCTGTTCTCCCGTAAATGTGCAAAAGGCGATCCCAAGCCTTTGTGCCAGAGCTTTTAAGCCAGGCTCTTCTTCTTTGATATCAATGCTGGCCAGAAGCTTCAGCGATTCCGGATATAATCCCTGCCTGTCTGCACAGGACATCGCCGCATCGTAGAGTGCCCCTTCTTCCTTATTTTTTCTGCAGCCCATTCCCAGAACAACTGTTTTTGGAACGATTTGCACAGTTTTTTCAAAGGGCTTACACTCTTTATGAATGGTCACCGCTGCCCCCACCCGGGGACGAGAGTAACCGGATGATACAGGCTCGCCGTTTTTACTGCAGAGGATAAGACCCTCCGGCAGATTTCCCTCCCATGGAAATTCACTGTAAAATCCCACCGGCTCCTCTGCCAGAAGTGCCGCTGAAGCCTCCTTTGCCGCATCCATATGAAAAATGGCACATCCGTTATTTTTTGCAAAAACATCAACAGCAAACCGGTTATGCAGATCTGTGGCCGTGGTGATCACCGGAACTGCATTTAAAATACAGGCGGTTTTTTCTGCCAGCGCATTGGCACCGCCAAGGTGGCCTGACAAAAGTGAAATGACAAAGTGACCACATTCATCAATAACCAGTACGGCCGGATCTGCCTTTTTGCTTTTTACCCAGGGTGAAATGGAACGCACAGCAATTCCACAGGCTCCCACAAAGATAATCCCATCCACGCACTCAAACTGGGTTCCTGCCCACTGCTGTGTGGTTTCCTTCACGGAGTCCTCAAGATACCTGCTCTTTTTATAGATTTCTGCCTGACAGCCCTGTTTTTTCAGGCCTTCCACAAGACGTTCTCCTGTGGCAAGACCGGTCAGGCTGAAGCAAATCACGGAAATTCTCATACTGTGCCTCTATTTTGATGCCTTTCTGAATTCTGTGGTAAATTCCGGATCATACAGCTTCGAACGGTCGTAAGATGCACCTGCCACCACATCACCAATGATCATCAGGGCCGTCTTTGTAATGTTGTTTTCTTTTGCAGTCTGTGCCAGCGTTCCCACCGTGCAGATAAACTTCTTTTCATCCTCCCAGGTGGCTTTGTATACAATGGCTGCCGGAGTGTCCGGTTTGTATCCGCCCTCGATAAGACGGCGGCTCAGTTCCTCCAGCATTCCTGTGCTGAGAAAAACCACCATGGTGGCCTGATGGGCTGCAAAGGACTGGATGCTTTCTTTGGGCGGAACCGGAGTTCTGCCCTCCATCCGGGTAATGATCACACTCTGGGAAATATCCGGAAGGGTATATTCCAGATTCAATGCACTGGCTGCTCCGCAAAAGGCACTGACACCGGGACAGTAATCATAGGAAATGCCCTTCTGATCCAGGATATCCATCTGTTCCCGGATAGCTCCGTATATGCAGGGATCTCCCGTATGAAGGCGAACGGTGGTCTTGTTCTGAGCTTCTGCCTTTTCTATAACAGAAATTACCTCCTCCAGTGTCATTTTCGCGCTGTTATGAATGGTGCATACATCCTTTGTATATTCCAGCAGCCTGGGATTTACAAGAGAACCTGCATAAATGATCACATCTGCTTCTTCAAGATACTGCTTTCCTCTTACTGTAATCAGATCCGGCGCACCGGAACCTGCTCCCACAAAATGTACCATGTTTATTCTCCCTTTTCTTTCACAATGATCAGAGAATAGTATCCGGCTGTATCCGGAATATCCTCTATCCGTTCGTATATTTTTTCATCGGGCATACCGCAGTTTTCGATCATCATACCCCGGGCATTTGCCTTTAACATCTGTTCCTTCACATTTTTCATCTGCCTGCCGGCCTTCATAAGAACCTTTGTGCCCGGCAGTGTAATAGATTCCTCGATCTGATAGGATGCAGGAATCACATGGAGCGGTTCAGCCTTTTCCACCAGTCCCATGTTCAGCCTGGCAGCCACTGCACAAAACGAAGTAATACCGCTTACGATCTCTGTGTCATATCCCAGTCCTGCGATCCGTTTATGAATATAGATATAAGTAGAGTAAACGGTAGGATCGCCCAGAGTAAGAAACACCACTTTTTTACCTTTTTCAAGACAGGCAGCCACAAGATCCGTGCCTTCCTGATGGGATTTTTCCAGAATCTCAGGATCCTTTGTCATAGGCATTGGTACAGCCAGCAGCTCTTTCTTATCAAGTTCCGGATATGCTCCAAGAACAATTTTATAGGCAACTGTGTCACGGGGATTCTCACCGGGCAAAGCAACGATATCAGCCTCTTTTACAAGACGAAGTGCTTTCAGGGTAAGAAGCTCCGGATCTCCCGGTCCCACACCCACTCCATAAAGTTTTCCTTTCATAAATAACCTCCATTACATTTCTCAGTTTTTATCGTAAATACTGTGCGGCAAGAAGCTCCTCCAATTGTCCGGCACAGGCAGTCTGTCCCAGATATCCGCAGGTATTGGAAAAAACCACCGCCCCAAGCAGTATCTGTTCATAGGAATGATGATCCAGATAAAACTGGATCCGTTTCATAATCTCATCCATTGTCTTATCAAGGCAGTCATAGCCTTTCAGAATATCCAGTCCCTCATCCGTGGTACTTCCCGCAAGAATCTCCCTGGCACAGGAAAGAGGGGCTCCTGCACGGATCGCATTGGACGCAAGAATCTCCATACGTCCGTCAGCCTGATGAGAATGGGTATTCATAATTCCCGCAGCAACCTTCACAAATTTTCCGATATGTGCCACAAAAAGGATTCCCTTAACCCCCATATCAATAGCCATATCGATGGTTTCTCCTATATAATTGCTGCATTTGATATTCTTTTCAAAAGGAAGGGACATATGTTCTCTGAGAAAATCCTCCCCGTAATTCCCGGGTGTCACCAGCAGATACTTTTCTCCCTGCAGAACTCTCTGTTTCATCTCCACATGAATGCTCTCTACCAGAGCACGTTCACTCATGGGCTCCACGATTCCGGAGGTGCCCAGAATGGAAATACCGCCCATAATTCCAAGCCGGGGATTAAATGTTTTCCTCGCGCACTCTTCTCCCCCGGGAACAGAAATCTCAATCATCAGTCCGCCTTTGTAGCCGTATTTTTCTGCTGCATCTCTCGCTTCTTTCTCAATCATGGAACGGGGCACCGGATTGATAGCCGCTTCTCCTATCTGCTGGGAAAGCCCCGGCTTTGTCACACGGCCTACACCCTTACCTCCGTCAATAATGATCTGATCCCCGGGAATCTTCCGGGCAGACGCATAGATCAAAAGTCCACTGGTATTATCAGGATCATCCCCGCCGTCTTTTTTTACTGCGCAGGAAGCCGCATTTTGCGACAGCTGACAATCCAAAAGCTCAAGATTCAGAAGTATTCCCTTTGGAGTCATAATACGGGCAGTTTCTGCCTTATACTGTCCCAGAAGCATTTCCACTGCTCCCTGACAGGCACCAGCCGCACAGGAACCTGTCGTATATCCAAAGCGGAGCTTTTTGGACCCCCGTATGACATAATAATTTTCCAGACCCGTTTTGTGGCTCAAGAGAAACTCCTTTCCTGCTTTCATGCATATACCTTTGTCTAAACAATATCAAAAAATATTATATAAGTTTCCTGTAAAAAAGTCCAGACCGAAACCATAATGATTTCGGTCTGTTTTGCATGGAATAATTCTTACTCTTATTTCACTGTTACCTTTACGCTTTTTGCGCATCCGTTTACTGCATACACATAGATCGTGCAGGTTCCTTTGCCGACTGCTGTTATGGTTCCGTTTGCTGATACTGTTGCCACGTTTTTGTTGCTGGTTCTGAAACGGAAGGTTTTTGCATGGGCATCTGTAAGCTGTTTTTTGGTTTTGTCTTCCAGTATGGTCTTTCCCTGGATTTTAGCTGTCTTGCCTTTCTTTAAGGTATAGGAAGTCTTGTTCAGGCTGATGCTCTTTACGTTTGAGTATTTCGCGTTCTTTCTTCCCACCACATGGGCCTTGATGGTAGTTCCCAGGGTTATGGTCTTTCCATCCACGATCTTATATGCTTCCACATATATCCGGTAGCTCTTCTTCAGATCGATGGCCTTTCCGTTTACCTTCTT
>JAXFBD010000138.1:0-15363 GCA_034118545.1 Blautia sp. | reverse complement strand
CGGTACTTCGTAAAAGGTACACATGTTCCGGAATTTCTTTTTTGTATTCTCAGAGGCGTCCTCTGCCACAAGAACAAGATAAGCCTTTCCGGTTTTCACAGCTTTTTCTGTGGAAAATTCACCGCTGGCTGTTTTGCCGGCCTTAGTTGCGAGCCCGACCAGAGACATTGTCTTATTATTTATCAATGGCATCAAACTCCTTTTTCAGGTTCTCATAGACTTCCCGGGGAATCGATGCTTTCAGAGAACGCTCCAGTCCCTTGCTCTTTATTGCCTTTTCAAGGCAGTCTGCCGACTTGCAGAGATATGCGCCCCGTCCGTTTTTCTTTCCTGTAACATCCAGCACAATTTCTTCTTCAGGTGTCCTGAGCACTCTCATCATTTCCTTTTTGCTTTTCATTTCCCTGCATCCGGTACACTGACGCATGGGAATCTTACTTTTTGTCTTCATTATTCCTCTGTCTCAGCCTCCGGCATTTCTGTTTCAGCCTCCTGATCTGCCGGCTCCTCAGTCTGGAAATCTTCCGAGACGGTCTCCTGCTGCTCTTGCGCAGCCAAGTCCTCCTCGTAATACTCATCTTCCTCGTCGTCTTCATAATCATAGAAGTCGCCGGATTCCCTGGCCTGAGTTTCACTCTTAATATCGATTTTAAAACCGGTAAGTCTGGCTGCCAGCCGGGCATTCTGACCTTCCTTGCCGATTGCAAGAGAAAGCTGATAATCCGGAACTACAACAAGCGCTGTTTTGTCATCGGGATCTGCCATAACCGCAATTACCTTTGCCGGACTGAGTGCATTTTCGATGAGAATAGCCGGATTTTCATCCCAGTTGATGATATCGATTTTTTCACCGCGAAGCTCATTGACAATAGCACCCACACGGGCACCATTCATACCCACACAGGCTCCTACAGGATCCACATCGGGGTCATTGCTCCATACGGCAATTTTCGTACGGGAGCCTGCCTCTCTGGCAATGCTCTTGATTTCCACGGTTCCGTCCTTTACCTCTGCAACTTCAGATTCAAAAAGACGTTTTACAAGACCCGGATGAGTTCTGGAAACCACAATGCGCGGTCCTTTTGGTGTATCCTTCACCTCAAGGATATATACCTTAATTCGTTCTGTAGGCTGGAAGGTCTCTCCCTTCACCTGTTCATTCTCGCTTAACACAGCATCTGCTTTTCCAAGGTTAATGCTGACATTTTTGCCCATTACACGCTGCACAATACCGGTAACCACTTCTTTTTCGATTCCGTAGTACTGATCATAAAGAACCTTTCTTTCTTCTTCCCGGATTTTCTGAAGGATCACGTTTTTTGCATTCTGCGTTGCGATACGTCCGAACTGCTTGGAATGAATCTCAACCTTAAGTACATCACCGATTTCTGCATTTGCATTAATCTTCTGTGCCTCTGCAAGGGAAATCTCCAATGCAGGATCATCCACAAATTCCGTCACGGTTCTGTCCGCATACACACTGAAATCACATGTCTGGGGATCAATGGTCACATGCACATTGTCCGCCTTGCCAAAGTGGTTCTTACATGCCTGGATCAAAGACTGCTCAATAGCTTCCAGCAAAGTATCTTTACTGATATTCTTTTCTTTTTCCAGAATGTCCAGCGCTTCCATTAACTCTCTGTTCATTTTTATTCTTTTCCTCCTAAACTGTCACATTCCCGCTGCTTCTTGGGCAGCCCTGCCTAAAACTCAATTGCCAGACGTATCAATGCAATTTCTTTTTTCTCAAAAGTCCGTTCCGCTCCATCCTCCGCAATCGTCACGCTGTTATTATCATATGCGGTTAAAATGCCGCAGAACTCCTTTTGTTTATCTACCGGCCGGTAGGTGCGGACTTCCACCAGCTTACCCATGCTCCTTACAAAATCCTTTTCTTTTTTCAGCGGTCTGTCAAGTCCCGGAGAACTGATTTCCATAATGTAGCTGTCTTCAATAAAATCCTTTTCATCCAGTCTGTCACTGAAAATCCTGCTCACAGCTTCACAGTCATTCACAGTAATACCGCCTGGCTTGTCAATGTAGCCTCTCAGATACCAGTTTCCTGCTTCCTTAACATATTCCACATCCACAAGCTCAAAGCCCATTTCCTCCACTATGGGAGCCAGTAATGCTTCCGCCTGCTGTTCATACTCTTCCCGTCTGCTCATGTTTCCCACCTGCCTTTCAACAAATAGGAGTAGGCTCTCGCCTACTCCCTTTCTGACTACTTATTCATTTGCATTCTATCACCAATATGCATCAATTGCAAGGGATTTCCAAAAATTTTTCCCGCTTTTGTTTTTTAAAGTCTCGGCTTCGTTCCTTTGGTGTCTCTCTTTGCCAGCTTTACCTTATTTAATGCATATGGTTTATCGTTGCAGGTAATGGTATATTCCTGATGTGCCGCCAGAAGATATGCATGCTCAAGCCTGTCTCCTTCAGTAAGCTTCATACCGCGTACACCCACAGCCGTTTTTTTCATAGAAGATATTTCCTGTTTTAAAAATCGCAGGAAATATCCTCCTGCACTCTGCAGAACAACCTGCTCCATTTCCCCTGCTGCTCCCACAAAGATCAGTCTGTCATCTCCATTCAGCTTCGTAGATGCAATGGTGCGCTTTGCTACATCGAATTCCGTTCCCTCCACCAGCTTGCACATGGAAGCGGCTGTTACAAAAAGAAGCGTGGATGTTTTTATCTGCGCCAGCGCAGCCACATAGAGCATCTGCTCTGACGTGCTGTCATAATTGCTCAGATTATCTGCCGGAGTACCTTTATCACGGAAACGGACAAGGGGAATGTCTGCCGCTTTAATTGTATGCATTTTTCCCGTATCCGTAAAAATACAGATCTTATCCGTATTCATACAGGTAAAAACATATTTATTTTCTCCGTGGGCAGCCTCCTTGTTTCTTTCGTAGGCATTTTTATCAATGGTTTTCATATATCCGAAGCGATCCATCAGGAAGCAGACTTCCATTTCTTCCATTTTCTTTTCTTCGTAAACAGCCTCCTGGGCATTTTCGATGGAAGTGCGGCGTTTTGTACCGTATTCTTTCTTTATGCTGTCCAGATCTTTCATGATCACAGCCGCCATGGAATCATAATTATTCAAAATATCATTATATAAAGCGATGTTTTTCATGGTTTCAGCATACTCTGCCTGAAGCGCTTCAATTTCCAGCCCGATAAGGCGGTACAGACGCATCTCCAGGATCGCTGTGGCCTGTTTTTCCGAAAAGGCAAGTTTTTTTGCCGCACGCTCACTGGCCTTTGATTTAAACCGGATTCCTTCCGTGATACCGTTTACAAGGCATTCCTTTACCTGTTCTCTGCTTTTGCTTCCTCTCAGGATTTCTATGATCAGGTCGATTACGTCACAGGCTTTTATAAGGCCTTCCTGAATCTCTTTCTTATCCAGCTCCTTGTTCAGGAGTGTGGTATACTTTCTGGTGGTCACATCAAAAACAAAATCCACATGATGCTCGATAATCTGTTTCAGGCTCAGGGTTTCCGGTCTTCCTCCGGCCACCGCCAGCATATTCACGCCAAAGGTATCCTCCAGCCTGGTCTTTTTGTAGAGCATATTGATCAGATTTTCCACATCCGCATCTTTTTTCAGTTCAAGAACGATCCGTATTCCTTCCTTTGAAGACTGATTGGAAATGTCCACAATATCTGTGGTCTTTTTAGATTCCACAAGCGAAGCCACATCATTCAGAAATTTTCCGATATTTGCCCCGATCATGGAATAGGGAATCTCTGTGATAATAAGCTGTTTCCTTGTGCCCTTCTGCTGCTCCACCTGAACTCTTCCGCGGATACGCAGTTTTCCGGTTCCCGTTTCATATATTTTCAGCAGTTCATCTTTATTGACCACGATTCCTCCGGTGGGAAAATCCGGTCCTTTCAGATAACGCATCAGCCCTTTTACACTGATGTCATTGTTTTTCATATAGGCTTTAACGGCATCCACAACCTCTCCCAGATTATGGGGCGGAATGCTGGTTGCCATACCCACGGCAATTCCATCCGCGCCGTTTACCAGCAGATTTGGAATACGTACGGGAAGAACTTCCGGCTCTTTTTCTGTCTCATCAAAGTTAGGTACAAAATCCACCACATTTTTGTCCAGATCTGCCAGAAAAACCTCCTGGGTCAGTTTTTCCAGACGCGCCTCTGTATATCGCATGGCTGCGGCACCGTCACCTTCAATGGAGCCAAAATTTCCGTGTCCGTCCACCAGGGTTTTCCCTTTTTTGAAATCCTGCGCCATTACCACCAGAGCTTCATATATGGAGCTGTCGCCATGGGGATGATATTTACCCATGGTATCTCCCACAATTCGGGCACATTTCCGGTATGGACGGTCATAGCGGATTCCCAGCTCATACATGTCATAAAGGGTACGACGCTGTACCGGTTTCAGCCCGTCACGCACATCCGGAAGGGCTCTGGAAATAATTACGCTCATTGCGTAGTCTATATAGGATTTCTGCATAACCTCCGCATAATCGGTGGGTATGATATTGTCCTGTTTTGTATTCATAAGCTTCTCCCTGTCTGATTATATATCCAGATCTGCATCTGTTGCATGTTCGTAAATAAATGCCTTTCTGGGCGGAACCTCACTTCCCATGAGAATCTCCGTCACGCTGGAGGCAAGACGGGCATCCTCGATCTCCACACGTTTCATACGTCTTGTTTCCGGATTCAAGGTTGTATCCCAAAGCTGCTGTGCATCCATCTCTCCCAGGCCCTTGTATCTCTGAAGGGTAAAAGAACCCGGCTTATGCGTTTTTCTGTATTTCTCCAGTGCCTTGTCATCATAAAGATACTCTTCTTCACCTTTTTTAGGCATCACCTTATATAGCGGCGGCATGGCAATATAAACATGGCCTTCATATATCAGTTCCGGCATAAAACGGTAAAACAGTGTCAGCAGAAGGGTGGAAATATGGGCGCCATCCACATCGGCATCGGCCATGATCACAATTTTATCGTAACGGAGTTTTGAAATATCAAAGTCATTTCCATAACCTTCAGAAAAACCGCAGCCGAAGGCATTGATCATAGTTTTGATTTCTGCATTGGCCAGTACTTTATCTATCGTAGCCTTCTCCACATTGAGAATCTTGCCCCGGATCGGAAGAATGGCCTGATAATTTCTGTCTCTGGCAGTTTTGGCAGAACCTCCTGCAGAATCTCCCTCTACAATAAAAATTTCACACTGAGAAGGATCTTTTTTCTCACAGTTGGCAAGTTTTCCATTGGAATCAAAGGAATATTTCTGTTTTGTAAGCAGGTTGGTTTTTGCACGTTCCTCTGTCTTGCGGATCTTTGCTGCCTTTTCCGCACAGGAAAGAATGGTTTTCAGAGTTTCCAGATTTCTGTCAAAATAAAGAACCATCTGCTCACCGATCACTTTGCCTGTGGCACGGGAAGCATCCTGATTGTCCAGCTTCGTCTTTGTCTGCCCTTCAAAGCGCGGAGCAGGATGCTTGATTGAGATTACGGCTGTCATACCATTGCGGATATCCGCCCCTGTAAAATTGGCATCCTTTTCTTTTAATATACCGATTTCACGGGCATAGGTATTCATTACTGTAGTAAAAGTAGTCTTAAAACCGGTAAGATGAGTTCCTCCCTCTGCATTGTAAATATTGTTGCAGAAACCAAGTACATTCTCCCGGAATTCATTTACAAACTGGAAAGCAGCTTCAACCTGGATTCCTTCTGCCTCTCCTTTAAAATAAACCGGCTCATGAAGGGCCTGGGCATTTTTGTTCAGATCCCGGATGAAACCCACGATTCCCTCCGGTTCATGATATTCTATATCCTCTGCTTCTTCTCCCCGTTTATCTTCAAAACGGATGGTAAGCTCCGGATTCAGATAGGCAGTCTCATGAAGGCGGCTTTTTACCTCCGTGGCAGAAAACCTTGTTTTCTCAAAAATCTCCGGATCCGGCAGAAAATTCACGCAGGTTCCTGTTGTTTTCGTCCGCCCCAGTCTGGGAAGAAGACCTTCCTCCAGCTCTATGGTCGGAATTCCCCGTTCATAATGGTCATGATGAACGTAGCCGTCCCTGCTGACTTTAATATCTAAATAAGTAGAAAGAGCATTTACCACGGAAGAACCCACTCCGTGAAGTCCGCCGCTTGTCTTATATGCCGAATTATCGAATTTTCCGCCTGCATGAAGAGTGGTAAATACAAGTCTCTCAGCAGAAACGCCCTTTTCATGCATATCAACAGGAATTCCCCGTCCATTATCGCTGACCGTGCAGGAGCCGTCTTTCTCCAGTATCACATGAATATGGCTGCAGTATCCTGCCAGGTGCTCGTCAACTGCATTGTCCACGATTTCATATATCAAATGGTTCAGGCCTTTTCTTGAGAGACTGCCGATATACATTCCCGGTCGCTTCCGTACCGCTTCAAGCCCCGCCAGAACAGAGATGCTTACCGCCTCATAGGTGTCTTTCTTTGCCCAGGATGTTATTTCCTTTCCTGATATGATATAAAAAAACGTAACCAGCAATAGCTGATTACGTTCTTATCTAGCAGCCAGTACGGGAATCGAACCCGTGTTTCCGCCGTGAGAGGGCGGCGTCTTAACCCCTTGACCAACTGGCCTTGTCACTCGACTTGTTTAGTATATATCACTCATACGGAAAATGCAAGCATTTTTTTTATTTTTTTTAAATTTTTTCTATTTTTCATCATTTTCCGTTTTTTCCATCCGGGGGGCCGGTACAGCAATACAGACCACCCCGGATATAAACCGACGTTATTCCGCCGGTTCAGCAGGAATGAACACCCTGGATTTGGCTTCCTTTTCCTGTTTCTTTTCTGCTTTTGCGGTTGCTTCTCTGCAGAATTCCATCTGAGAATTAATCAGAACCTTACCGCGTTTATCCTGTTTCTCATAATTTCCTTCCGGCTGAAGAATATGTGCTTTCACATTGTCCTTAAACTCCAGATCCAGTATGTGGATCAGTTCTTCTTTTATATTCTCATCCTCCACCGGGAATACGATTTCCACACGACGGTCAAGATTTCGGGGCATCCAGTCTGCACTTCCCATATAGATTTCCTCACTGCCGCCGTTTTCGAAATAGAAAATACGGCTGTGCTCCAGAAAATCTCCCACTATGGAACGGACATGAATATTTTCACTTACACCGGGCACACCTACCTTCAGGCAGCAGATTCCCCTGACAAGAAGCTCAATCTTTACGCCGCATGAAGATGCATAATAAAGAGCGGAAATGATCACAGGATCACATAAGGAATTCATTTTTGCCCTGATTCCGGCCGGCAGACCTTTTTTAGCGTTTTCTGCTTCCCTGCAGATCATTTTCACGAAGCGATCCTTCATCCACAAAGGTGCCACGATCAGCTTATTCCAGCGTTTCGGCTCTGAATATCCGGACAGCATGTTAAATACCGCTGTGGCATCTTCCCCAATCTGCTCATCGCAGGTAAAAATGCCGCAGTCCGTATAAAGCTTGGCAGTGGAATCATTATAGTTTCCAGTTGCCAGATGAACATAGCGGCGGATTCCCGTCTCTTCCCTGCGTACAACCAGAGTAATCTTACTGTGGGTTTTCAGTCCCACAAGACCGTAAATAACATGACAGCCCGCCTTTTCCAGCTTCTTTGCCCAGACAATGTTATTTTCCTCATCAAAACGCGCCTTCAGTTCCACAAGAACCGAAACCTGCTTGCCGTTTTCCGCCGCCTGAGCAAGGGCTGCGATAATGGGAGAGTTGCCGCTGACACGATATAATGTCTGCTTAATGGCAAGAACATCCGGATCCTTGGCAGCCTGGCGCACAAAATTCACAACCGGATCAAAGCTCATATATGGATGGTGAAGAAATACATCTCCCTCACGGATAACCTGGAATATATCTTTATCATTCTGAAAAGCAGGAACCGGTGCCGGAGTATAACGGGGTGCTCTGAATTTATCAAAGCCTTCTGTGCCGTAAACCTTCATCAGCATGGTAAGATCCAGAGGGCCGCCAATGTAAAAAATATCCTCTTCTTTAATATTAAATTCAGATTTTAAGATTTTCAGCAGACGCTTATCCATCTTTTCTTCCACTTCCAGACGGATAACCTCGCCCCACTGGCGTTTTTTCAGCTGCTTCTGTATTTCCACCAGAAGATCTTCTGCCTCATCCTCATCAATGCTCAGATCCGCATTTCTCATGATACGGTATGGATGGGCGCAGACAACCGGATTGCCAAGAAACAGTTTCTGAATATTTCTTTCGATGATCTGCTCCAGAAGAATCACAGCCGTTCCCTTGTCAGAGGGAAGCTGTATAACTCTGGGAAGCACAGACGGCACCTGCACAGTGGCAAACACCAGCGTTTCTTTTCCTTTCTTTTTATCTGTCTGGGAAATCAGCGCACCTATATTCAGAGATTTATTCCGGATCAGAGGAAACGGCCTGGAGGAATCCATTGCCATCGGCGTAAGTACAGGATATACATTATCCTCAAAATAACGGTCCACATAAGCTGCCTGCTCCGCTGTCAGCTCTTCATGCTCCATGATCAGATGAAGTCCTGCCTTTTCCAGTGCAGGAAGAAGGGAACGGTTCAGTGTGCTGTATTGAAGCTGCACAAGCTCGTGAGTATGGGCACTGATCTCTTTTAACTGCTCTTTTGCTGTCATGCCGGCAATGTCCGTTTTGGAATACCCTGCATGAACCTGATCCTTCAGGGAAGCCACACGTACCATATAAAATTCATCCAGATTTGACGAGGTGATGCTCAGAAATTTCAGTCGTTCAAAAAGAGGAAGATTTTTATCCCTTGCCTCACTTAAAACTCTTTCATCAAATTTCAGCCAGCTAAGCTCACGGTTCACATAATACTCCGGTTTTTCAAATTTTTTTAAATCCTCCATAGTCCACCTCTACATTTTTTTCTTACGTCTGAGAACCAGACGGATTCCATAAACCTCTTCAAAAAATTCCACTTTGTCCTTCAAAAGCCCCAGTTCCAGAGAAATGTCCCTGTCAGAATCAATGATCAGACGCAGTTCCCTGTCTTTAAGCTCTGCTTTCAGACCTTTTACCTTCTGGTAATGGCTCCGGTCCATGGCATTTGCCAGACGGAGGATAGCTGCCAGCTTAGCTGTGAGAATGTACCGCCTTCTGTCAACACCGGTTTCTCCTTCCACCTTATCGTAATATACAAATCCCGTGGTATTGTATCTTACCGCACTGGCTATGATCTGCCGTTCCTCAGTGGACAGACCGATAATTTCCGTGGCCATGATAATCTGGTAGGAACATTCCGCCACATCACCCATACTGATATATTTGCCGCAGTCATGAAGAAGTACTGCGATCTGAAGAAGAAGCCGTTCTCTTGCTCCCATGCCATGAATCTTTTTCATACTGTCAAAAATGGCAAGCGCAAGATCTGTTGTTCCCTGAATGTGGCTCTTTGCACTGGAATAACGTTTGGCAATGTTTCTGGTAGCAACGAGAATATCATTTTCAAAATTGTGTACACTCTTTATAAATTTCTTCTTTTCCGCAAAATCATAAGCAATACCATCCAGAAGAGACACACCCGGCATCCACAGAGATTCCGCATTAAAGACATTAATAAATTCCTTGCACACAACCAGGGTTGGTACGATAAGGGTGGCATACTCCGGATCGATATCCATCTCCTCTGCCAGAACATACGAGGGTTTATAAGCCGTATTTTCATAACGGTTCATAAATTCTTCTTTTGTAACAATATTATCCTGTCTTTCCTCTTTAAACAGAGTATCTGTGAGAAGATCCCCCATTAAAATAACATTTTTTATATCACGGTCCTTCAGATAGAGTCTCTGGAAGCAGGTGATGTCATTTCGGATAAATTCTCCCACAAGCTGATCATAATGAATAGTTTCTTTTTTCAGCATTTTAAGCCGCTCTCTGATACGAAGGCTTCCGATTTTAAGGTTCTGGGTAGTTACCAGTGTATCCTTATCAAACAGAGATACCTGCAGGCTTCCGCCGCCCACATCAAGAATCGCTGTTCCCTTCTGGATCATTTTTTTGAATCCGGCTTCATTGGCCGCAATGGATTTATATCCAAGAAAATGCTGTTCCGCATTGCTTAAAACTTCCACATAAATTCCGGTACGCTGATAAATCTGCTCTACTACAATAATCGGATTTTCCAGCTCACGAAAGGCACTCGTACCACAGGCACGATATTCTTCCACCCCAAGTTCCTTCATAATGCGCTTAAAATCCGTGAGGATCTCACAAAGGGAATCCACCATATCCATACTGAGCCTTGAACTGGAATATACGCTTTTTCCCAGCTCCAGACGGAAACGTACATCGTTCAGTTCCCGGAAACCTACTTTTTTTGACAATTCAAAAATTTTCATGCTGGTCTCATAAGAACCAACATCAATCGCTGCAAATGTTGTCATCACCATAAGCCAACCCCCTTACCTTCTCTTGCTTTTTCCAATCTTTTTATTCTCTGCCCAACAGATAATCAATAAACTGCTGTGCCGTACGGCCGGTCATTCCTCCGTGGGAAAGCTCCCATTTGTTCGCTTCCAGCATAAGCTGATCCTCCGGCATATCCACATGATGGCGGCTGGCCAGCACACGCACAATATTCTGGAATTCCTTTTTGTCAGGTGCCCCGAAATAAATCCGCACACCAAACCGGTATACCAGAGACAGTTTCTCCTGAACTGTATCGGAGGAATGCAGATCATTGTCATCCATAATTTCCAGCTTATCGCTTGCCTTCTCCCTTACCAGGTGTCTGCGGTTGCTGGTTGCATAGATCAGAATATTATCCGGCTTCTTTTCCAGGCCGCCTTCAATAACCGCTTTCAGATATTTATATTCTATCTCAAATTCCTCAAAGGAAAGATCATCCATATATATAATAAATTTATAATTTCTGTTTTTTATCTGAGCGATCACATCATTTAAATCCTGAAACTGATGCTTATAAACTTCAATGATTCGAAGGCCTTCATCATAATAACGGTTCAGTATTCCCTTAATGCTGGAAGATTTGCCTGTTCCCGCGTCTCCGAACAGGAGACAGTTATTTGCCTTTCTTCCGCGGACAAATGCTTCTGTGTTCTCGATCAGCTTCTGTTTGGGAATTTCATATCCCACCAGGTCATCCAGATTTACATGGGCAATCCTTGTAATAGGTGCGATCACCGCTTTACCGTTTTCATCATGCTCAATACGGAAGGCTTTGTGAAGTCCCAGCTTGCCCACACCGAAATCTTTATAAAACTGTACCATATCCTCCATAAATTCAGCAGTGCTCTCTGCCCTGGCCAGTGTTTTACTCATGGTGCAGATTCTGTCACGGATACGGCTGTTAAACAGCTTGCTGTTGCCGTCAGCCGCCTGATAACTGCAGAGGATCCGGCAGCACTTTGTTCCCAGCTCCTCATCCAGCTTATGAAGGTCAAAGTCATATAATTCTTTAAAAATGCTGAAATCATGCAGGGCAACCTCATTGATGCTGCCCTCCACTCTTCCCCGTATCTCACTGGCAGTGCTGAAAGCATTCTCATGATTTACCAGCAGAAAGGTCAGATAATTATGCCAGAGATTTCCTGAAAAGCCATACATTCCGGCCATTTCAACCATCTCGCCTGTACATCTGTAAAAATCTGCCGCACGGCTGGATAGAGACTCTCCCTCTCCATTGATCAGTGCTGCCATTGTTTTTAAAGTCTCACCATGTTCAAATCCACGATAAAGGATACATTCTTCTAATCTTGTCATTTCTTTTCCGCCTTTTTCAGTAGTTTCCCAGCACAAGCAGGAAATTTGCTTCTGCTTCCAGCCCGCGAAGGGCATTTATCACCGCACTCTCCCGGAGGTTGCCTTCAAAGTCCACAAAAAACCGATATTCCCAGGTTTTTCCCGGAATAGGACGGGATTCGATTTTTGTCATATTAAGCCCGTTATAAATGATATGAGAAAGCATATTGTATAAGGTACCCCGGGAATGGGGCAGTTCAAAGCAAATGCTTATTTTTCCTGCGTCTTCCACATAGACAGGATCCTTTGCCACAATAATAAAGCGCGTGGAATTCTTCTCATTGGGACAGATATTTTCCGCAAGGATCTCCAGTCCGAAAACCTCTCCTGCTTCTCTGCTGGCAATGGCTGCCCTGGTTTTATCCTGCTCCTCGCAGACACGCTTGGCCGCTCCTGCCGTATTGGCCTCCTCCACAGTCTTCCACCGGGGATTTGCCTCCAGAAAGGCCTTACACTGAGCAAGCCCCTGGGGATGCGAATATACCTGTCTGATGTCGGAAAGAGTGGCTCCCGGGACTCCCAGAAGCACGTGATCCACACGGATGATCTGTTCCCCCACGATCACCTGACGGTATTCTGCAAGCAGATCATAAATATCCGCAACAATTCCTGCCGTGGAATTCTCTATGGGAAGGACTGCGTAATCCGCCCTTTCACTGGCCACCTCCTCCATGGCATCCCGCCATGTTTTTACGTGATAGCTGTTGATTCCATTGTGAAAATAGGCACGCATGGCTGCATAGCTGTAAGCGCCCTCCACCCCCTGGAAAACCACATTTACGTTTTTCATAGGAAGCTCTTTCACCATCTGAAAGCGCTCCGGATCTTCTATTCCGTTTTCAGTCAGAAGCTGGTACTGACGCTTCCGGCTGATGGCCATAATCTGCTGAAACAATTCCTGAATGCCCAGAGCGTTAAACTCCGAATGTGCCTTCTGACGCAGATTCTCCAGCTTGGATCTCTCTCTTTCCGGATCCAGTACTTTTTTTCCTGTATGGATCTTATACTCCGCAACTGCTTCGCAAACCTTCATTCTCTCTTCAAAAAGACGAACGATTTCCGAATCGATGCGGTCTATTTCGTTTCTGCACTGCTGTAAATCCAACATAAATAATTATCCCTTTCGTTCTTTCACAATCCTGGTAATATCTCCGATAAATGACAGCGAGCCGAATGCAAGGATCACATCTTCTTCTCCCGCTTCTTCAAAAGCCTCTTTAACTGCAGCATCTATGGTCTCCATCGCCTTCACATGCGGATGATATTTTCCGGCGGCTTCTGCCAGCTCTTTCGCCGGAAGCGCCCGTGGATTATCCGGAGCCTCAATGGTATATATTTTTTTTGCAAATGCATATGTTTTCTGAATCACCTGGTTGTAATCCTTATCACGGAACATTCCCATGATGTAATAAATTGTCTTCCCGGAAAAATAATGCCTGATGGATTCTGCCAGTACATCTGCAGCACCGGGATTATGCGCTCCGTCCACGATCATCAGCGGTTTCTGGTGTATTACCGTAAAACGTCCGTTCCAGCAGGTTTTCATAAGACCTGTCTTCTTATTCTCTGCTGAAATATTTACGCCCTGCTCCTGCAATACAGCCGCCGCCTCCAGTGCCAGCACCGCATTTTCTTTCTGACAGACTCCTGCCAGAGAAATGTCATATTCTTCCCCTTTGTAGGAAAAGCGCTGTCCCAGAGGGCTCTCTGAAAGAAGCTCTGCCTCTTCTTTATCTGCTTCCCGAAATACCGTATTCTGTTTTTCGCATACGGACATGATCACTTTTTTTGCTTCGGGCATTTGTACTGCCGTGATCATAGGACAGCCTTTCTTAATGATTCCCGCTTTTTTTTCCGCAATTTCTCCCAGAGTATCTCCCAGAAAAGCCATATGATCCATACTGACAGATGTTATTATGCTAAGACAGGGACTGGTGATTATATTCGTCGCATCCATATCTCCGCCAAGGCCCACTTCCAGAAGAACAAAATCACATTTTTCTTCCTCAAAAAACAAAAATGCCACCGCCGTTTCAATTTCAAATGGGGTGGGATGAGGCAGACCGTTTTCTGTCATCTTCTCAATAACGTTCGCTGCCCTGGTCATGTAATCTGCAAAGCTTTCCCTGCTCACCTTCTGCCCTGCCACTTCCATTCGCTCCCGATAAGAATACAGAGTGGGAGAAACATATCTGCCCACACGATAACCGGCCTGTGATAAAATACTGTATAAATATGCAATTACCGAGCCCTTCCCATTGGTACCTGCAACATGGATTATTCTGAGTTTTTCCTGCGGATTCCCCAGTCCCTTCATTAATTCCCTCATATTTGCAAGTCCAAGGACACTTCCGTATTTTTGCGCGTCACGTATATAGGCCCGACTTTCCTGATAGTTCATGATTTGGAAATCTCCTGTATGTATTTGTGTCTTTCAGGCGAAAATCGCCCAATTCTGAGGTTCATTATAGCTCAGTTGCATATATTTTTCAAGGGCAGGAAATACTAATCCAAAAGCAAAAAATTATTAATTACGATTCTAAGGAGCATTCATGATCAGACACAAATTTTTATTATGCGGAGCCATCGGCTGGTGCCTTGAAATATTCTGGACAGGTCTACACTCTCTGTTAAGCGGTGAATTTACCATGATGGGCAAAACCTCTCTTCTGATGTTTCCCATCTACGGATGCGCAGCCGTCATCGCCCCGGTATCCCGAAAGCTTTCCTCAGTACCTGCTGTCATCCGGGGATTCCTGTATACAGCAGGCATTTTCTTCACAGAATTCTTCACCGGAACCTTATTGCGATACTTTCATATGTGTCCATGGGATTACAGCAATTCTCCTTTTCAGTACAAAGGACTGATCCGTTTTGACTACACTCCTCTCTGGTTTATGATGGGACTCTTTTTCGAGAAAATACTTACGAAATCATCTTGAAAAAATGCCTGCAGTATTATATTATGTAAGGCGAAAGTATTTTCCATATCATACAAAAATGGAGGTATTCCTATGAGACACTTAATGAGCCCATTGGACTTTTCCGTTGAAGAGCTTGACAAGCTTCTGGATCTGGCCAATGACATCGAGAAAAATCCTGCGAAATATGCGCACACATGTGACGATAAACGATTAGCTACTTTATTTTATGAACCAAGTACACGGACACGTTTAAGCTTCGAAGCGGCGATGATGAATCTTGGCGGAAAAGTTCTTGGTTTTTCCACTGCTGATTCCAGTTCCGCAGCAAAGGGTGAAAGCGTTGCGGATACTATACGTGTTACTTCCTGTTATGCAGATATCTGTGCTATGCGCCACCCCAAAGAAGGTGCTCCGCTGGTAGCTTCTATGGCTTCTTCTATTCCTGTTATCAATGCCGGTGACGGCGGCCACCAGCACCCTACTCAGACGTTGACCGATCTTCTTACTATCCGTTCCCTGAAAGGCCATTTTGACAACCTTACCATCGGTCTGTGCGGAGACCTTAAATTCGGTCGTACCGTTCATTCTCTGAT
>JAXFBD010000137.1:0-25851 GCA_034118545.1 Blautia sp. | reverse complement strand
TAATACTCCACCCCTGCAAGCACTGTATCCGGACGGTATTTTCGTTCTGCCTCTGTCCTAAGATCAATAACTGTTTTCAGGCGGTACTCTTCCGCCAGGATATTCCTGTCTCCGTTGGACATATGATAGAGATCACCGCTTCGCAGCAGTTTTCTGGGAAGAAGATGTCTGCCGTCCTGGGTGGCAAGCCCTCCCAGATCCCGTGTATTATTCAGATTCTGAAGGTCAATACGCGCTCCCTTTGGAAACCCCACTGCCATATCGGGATTCAGGGCTTTTAATACACGGATACATTCCTGTGCCTCCTTCTGAGTCATATCAAACTGATATTTTTTCTTTCTTCGTGTAGTAATCATAAGATAATTTGTGGAAAGCTGCTTGCGTTCCCCCTTATCCGGTGTTTCACGCCGCATGTAAGCCCACATAATGTCTTTACATGGAAGATTATTTATCATCATATGCTTCACGAATACCAGGTTTCCATCCTGGATTCTGATCTTTCCGTATTTCATCTCTTCCTCCGCCTGTCGTTCTCCTTTTGTATTTCAAGTAGTTTTCAGCATAGCACAAAAACCACCATTTGACAATTACACAAAATGGCTTATAATGATTCCAGATTCTATCAGAAAGGTTATACATACTATGGAAAATCTTGTTTTTTGCCTGAATGCCACCGTTCCCATTTTTCTTACTCTCATGCTGGGCTGCCTTTTTCGCAGAACCGGCCTTTTTGACGATGCATTTGTCAGTCGTCTGAATAAATTCGTTTTTCAGGCCGCCCTTCCTGCACTTCTGTTCTGTGACCTTGCCACAACAGATTTCTTTGAGGCATGGGACTCCAAAATGGTACTCTTCTGTTTCGGTATCACTCTGCTCAGCATTTTTATTTCTTTTCTTTTTTCCTTTTTGCTGAAACAAAAGGATATCCGGGGAGAATTTATTCAGGCCTCATACAGAAGCAGTGCAGCCATACTGGGCATTGCCATCATCCAGAATCTTTACGGCAATTCCGGAATGGCACCGCTGATGATCATTGCAAGTGTACCTCTGTATAATGTAATGGCTGTCGTTTCTCTTTCCCTGTTTAGGCCGGATCAGAAAGGGCTTGATAAAAAACAGCTTCTCACCACAGGAAAAGGCATTATCACCAATCCTATCATTCTGGGTATCCTCGCCGGATTGCTCTGGTCCGTCCTTTCCCTTCCCAGGCCGGCCTTTTTTATGAATACAGTACAGAATCTGGGAAAAACTGCCACACCGCTGGGTCTTATGGCCATGGGCGGCGCACTCTCTTTCGGCAAAGCCTTCTCACGGCCGATGGCCGCCCTGTCCTGTTCTTTTCTGAAGCTTTTTGGATACACAGCTCTGTTTCTGCCCCTCGCTATCTGTTTCGGCTTCCGGCAGGATAAGCTGGTGGCAATTCTGATCATGCTGGGCTCAGCCACCACTGTCAGCTGTTATATCATGGCAAAAAACATGCACCATGAAGGCTCCTTTACTTCAGGAGTTGTTATGCTGACCACATTGTTCAGTGCCTTCTCACTCACCTTCTGGCTGTTTCTCTGCCGGACCCTGGGCTATATTTAAAAAGAGTTCATACAGTGCTTCCATACTGCAGGGAAGAATCTCTTCATCAATCCGGAATCTGGGATGATGAAGGGGATGGCTTTCCCCGGGAAGTGCCGCCAGAAAAACGAGAAATATTCCCTTTGTTTCCTGGAAATAACGATAGGCATTATCCCCGGAGAGAAACAGTTCCTCTTCTCCTTCCAGAAAAAAACGCTCCCCGAATATCTTTTTTCCTGCCTTTGCCGCCATTTTTGTAAGCTGCGGATCATTGGCAAAGGGGTATACCGGTTCTTTCGGAAATTCCATACGAATCACCGTTCCTGTCTCTTTTTCCGCCTTTTCAAAAGCATTTTCCAGATATCTCTTCAATCCGTAAAAATCTTCCTGGCGGCATGCACGGATATTCCCCTGCAAAAGCACATGATCTGCAATGATATTGGGATACTTTCCTCCCTGTATCGTGCCGATACCGGCCAGACAGGGCGCCTTTCTCTCATACTTTTCATTTGCCTCGTGAACTGCCTCAATCACCCTGGCCGCTCCGTAAATACTGTCGATTCCCTTGTGTGCCTCACACCAGTGGCTGGATTTTCCTTCCACATGAATCTGCATTCCGCCGATCATGGCGGAGGCCTGCCCTTCATGAACCGTCATTCCAAAAGGCATATCTGTTGCAAAATGGAACATCACAAATGTATCTGCCCCTTCCAGTGCCCCTGCCTGAAGCATCCTTTTTGCACCTTCTCCAATCTCCTCTGCCGGCTCAAAAAGAAAACGGATCCTCACCGGAAATTCCTCGCCCATCTCTGCAGCTGCCTCTGCCATGGTTAGTGCCACCGAAAGAATGGCATCATGGCCGCAGGCATGCATACAGCCTTCATTTTTTGAAGCATAGGGAAGGCCCGTCTGCTCCTGAATGGGCAGACCATCCATTTCAGCCCGAAGAACCACCAGTTTTTCTTTTCCCGCCAGGCAGGGCAGCTCAGCCATCAGTCCTGTGGGAGCCACCTCTCTCACATCATATCCCAGCTTTTCCAGATGATTCCGGATAAAACCGGAAGTTTTTTCTTCTTTTAATGCAAGCTCCGGATACTGATGAAAATGATGATAATGATCCAGCAGCTGCTGATAATATTTTGAGAACCTTTCCACCCTTTTCTGCCTGCCGCTCATGAAATCCTCCTCTTACTGAATCAGTCCCAGATGGCAAAGGCCTTCACGGATCCCGTCATGAAACATATCTGAAGTAATATAGTCTGCCATTTCCCGGATTTTTACAGAGCCGTTTCCCATTGCCACTTTTGTATGTGCGTATTCAAACATGGAAATGTCGTTGTTGCTGTCTCCAAATACAATGGTATCCTCCCAGGATATCCCGTAGATTCTGATCACTGCCGCAATCCCCACTGCTTTATTATAGCCTTTCGGTACCATCTCAATGGTGGTTCCGGCGAGAGATCCGCTCTCATGACGGATGATATCATAGTATTCCTTCAGTTCTTCGCATGCCGCCTGATCATTGCAGCCGGGAACCATTTTTGCACTGATTTTATTTATGTACATGTTGTCCTCAAATCCTTTTATGGGACGCCATTTATCTCCCAGTGCCTCTGTGATCAGATCCCTGTACCAGTTAATTTCCATGGTATATTCCTCTTTGTCATAATACATATAGTCTGCCCCTTCCATAACCGGGATCAGTCCATATTTGCGGAGAACCTCCACGGAATGCTTAGCCTGCTCACATGTCATCTCTTTGTTAAAAAGCCGGACACCGTCCTTTTCAATGGTGGCTCCGCAGGCTGTGATCATCCCCGTAAAAGGTACCTGTTCCAGATAAGGCGGTACAAATGCCCTGCTTCTTCCGGTACAGAGCCATGCCTCATGGCCGTTATCCACCAGTGCCTGTATTGCCCGGATGGCACTCTCCGGTACTCCTTTTTCAATATCACAGACCGTTCCGTCTGCGTCAAAAAACACTGCCTTTTTTCTCATTTTTATTCTCCTCTGCTGAAAAGTCATCTACTGAAAAAGTATTTTCGCTGCCTTTATGAGGCTTTCCGTATCCTTTGCACCTGCCGTTTCATAGCTGGAATGCATGGCAAGCTGCGCAAGCCCCACATCCACTGTGTTCATTGCCGTCTGAGTGTTGGCAATATTGCCCAGAGTGGAGCCTCCCGCCATATCCGAGCGGTTTACAAACGTCTGGAAGGGAACCTCTGCCCTTTCACATATATCCTTGAACATTGCCGCAGATACTCCGTCTGTACAGTATTTCTGGCTGGCATTATATTTAATTACAATTCCTCCGTTTAAAACCGGATGATGGACCGGGTCGGATTTTTCTGCATGATTTGGATGAAGTCCGTGAGCATTATCTGCAGATACCATAAAGCTGTCCGCCAGAGCCATCAGATATTCCTCATGGCTTCTTCCCAGAGCAAGGTTGATCCGATAAAGAGTATCCTTCAGAAAAGAAGCAGCAGCACCCTGCTTTGTAGTACTTCCCACTTCTTCATTATCCAGCACACAGTGGACACAGATTGCCTCCTCACGGTCTGCCTGCAAAAATCCTTCCATAGACGCAAATGCACACTGCAGGTCATCCAGACGGCTACAGGAAACAAACTGTCCTTCTCTGCCCCAGACTGTTCCCGGCATTCTGTTATACAAAAACAGGTCATGGCCCAGAATATCTTCCCGCCTTACACCGGCTTCCCCGGCAAGCAGCTCCATAAACCGGTCTTTTCCCGGTTCGTCGCCAAACAGAGGCAAAAGATCTTTCTGGACATTGAATTTATATCCCTCATTAATTTCACGGTTCATATGGATGGCAAGACTGGGAATCACCAGCAGATCACGACGGATATTTATCAGCCTTTCCGTAAGAGCCCCCTTCTCCCGGACGATCACGCGGCCTGCCACAGACAGGGGACGATCCAGCCAGGAGGACATGATCATACCTCCGTACTTCTCCACATTGAGCTTACTGTATGCCTGTTCCACATGGATTTCCGGGTCTTCCTTAATTTTAAAAGAAGGAGAATCTCCGTGACTGACCATGATCCGGTAACGTCTTTTTTCCTCCTTCGGAACAGAAAAAGCAGCAAAAGCGGAACCGTTTCGCATCACAAAATACCGCCCTCCCTTTTTCAGTTCCCAGTGTTCTGTTTCCTTCAGTTCCAAAAAGCCCTCCTGCAAAAAGCGAAACTTCATTTCTGCCGCCGCATGAAACGCAGTGGGACATTTTTCTATAAAAGCAATCAGCCTTCCGGCTGTATCCTGATACATATGGCTGCCTCCCAAACAAAGATGAATTGTCAAATTTCTTACTGATTATACAATATTTCATTTTCCACCGCAACAAAAAGGGCTGCCGCATTTGCAGCAACCCGTTTTCATTTGATATTTTTACAGATTTCTGATCCGCTCAATTGCCTCGACTGTGTTTTCATAGCTTCCAAAGGCTGTCAGGCGGAAATATCCTTCACCCTGCGGTCCGAATCCTGATCCCGGTGTTCCCACCACGTTTGCTTTTTCCAGAAGATAATCAAAGAATTCCCAGGATGTCATTTTATCCGGTGTTTTCAGCCAGATATACGGTGCATTCACACCGCCGGAAACACTGTAGCCTGCACTTTTCAGTCCCTGGTAGATTTCTCTGGCATTACGCATGTAATATGCGATCTGCTCCTTTAACTGTGCCTTTCCTTCCGGAGAGTAAACAGCTTCTCCGGCTTTCTGTACAATATAAGGTGCACCGTTGAATTTCGTACCGTGTCTTCTTGCCCAGAGACTGTGCAGGGCAACGCCGTCACGGACAAGTTCCTTTGGAACCACAGTAAATCCCAGGCGGACACCGGTAAATCCGGCATTTTTAGAAAAGCTGCGCAGCTCAATGGCACAGGTTCTGGCACCTTCACACTCATAAATACTGTGCGGAATGTTTTCTTCCGAGATATACGCTTCATATGCCGCATCATAAATAATCACAGCACCGGTTTTATTTGCATAATCAACCCATTCCTGAAGCTGCGGCTTTGTGATTGCAGAGCCGGTAGGGTTATTGGGGAAACACAGATAAATCAGATCCGGTACTTCCTTTGGAAGCTCCGGAACAAATCCGTTCTCTTCGCTGCAGGGCATATAGATCACATTATCAAAATTTTCTTTTTCCCTGTTATATTCCCCTGTACGTCCTGCCATAACATTTGTATCCACATAAACAGGATAAACAGGATCGCAGACAGCAATTTTGTTATCCGCAGAAAAGATTTCCTGAATATTTCCGGAATCACTTTTTGCACCGTCTGAGACAAAAATCTCATCTGCCTCGATTTCACATCCGTTGTTTTTATAATCATTTAATGCAATGGCGTTTCTCAGAAAATCATATCCCAGATCCGGTGCATATCCATGGAAAGTCTCCGCTTTTCCCATTTCTGAAACGGCATTATGCAGAGCATCAATGATAACCGGAGCCAGCGGCTGTGTTACATCTCCGATTCCCAGGCGAATGATTTTACTCTGTGGATTTGCCTCCTGAAAGGCATTAACCTTTTTTGCAATATTGGAAAACAGATAGCTTCCCGGCAGCTTTAAATAATTGCGGTTTACAGTAACCATTTGTATCCTCCTGCGTAAGTATATTTACATTACCTTACTATATTTATTTTCTTTTTTCAATCTCCCTTGTCAGCGCTTCTCTTACACTGGCCGGATTTGCCTTGCCTTTTAATTCCTTCATAATCTGGCCCACAAAGAAGCCCATAACCTTATCCTTGCCTCCCAGAAGCTCCGCAAGCGGTCCCGGGTTTTCATCCAGAATCCTGCTTACCGTATCAGACAGAAGTCCTGTATCCTCCACTATTTTCAGTCCCTTTTCTTCAATATAGGCAACCGGATCAATATCTTCGTCAAATACCTTTTCGAACACTTTTTTTGCATTCTGGGCACTGACTTCCTTCTTTTCTACCATTTCCAGCAAATCTGCAAGATGCCGGGGCGAGAATTTAATATCCTCCGGCTCCAGATTTTTATCCTTCATCAGACGGAGCACTTCAACCATAAACCAGTTGGCTGCTTTCTTTGCATTTCCCAGCAGAACTGCCGTCTCCTCAAAAATAGCTGCCAGATGTCTGGATTCTGTAAGAATGCCTGCGTCATAAGCCGGAAGTCCGAATTCTTCCTGATAACGGAACTGTTTTGCCTCACGGAATTCCGGCTGTGTTTTTCTGATTTCCTCGATCCACTGATCAGAAATATGAATAGGCGGAAGGTCCGGATCCGGAAAATAGCGGTAATCCTTTGCATCCTCCTTGGAACGCATGGCATGGGAAGACTCCTTGTTATCATCCCAGCGGCGTGTCTCCTGAATGACCTTTTTTCCCTCTTCCAGAAGCTCGATCTGACGTTCCCTCTCACCTTCAATGGCTCTTGCAATAGCTTTAAAGGAGTTCAGGTTCTTCATCTCTGTCCTTGTTCCGAAAACTTCACTTCCCACCTCACGTACAGAAAGGTTAACGTCCGCACGCATGGAGCCTTCCTGGAGCTTACAGTCGGAAACCTCCAGATACTGCATGGTACAGCGAAGCTTTTCCAGATAGGCAATAACCTCTTCCGAGCTTCTCATATCCGGCTCTGAAACAATCTCAATAAGCGGTACTCCGCTTCGGTTATAGTCTACCAGAGAGCAGTCTTCCCACTCATCGTGGATCAGCTTGCCTGCATCCTCTTCCATATGCATTTCATGAATACGGATTTTCTTCTTACCCGCAGAGGTCTCGATCTCCACCCAGCCGTCATGGCAGATAGGAAGATAAAGCTGTGAAATCTGATAGTTCTGGGGATTGTCCGGATAAAAATAATTCTTTCTGTCAAATTTACAATACTGATTGATCTGGCAATTGGTGGCAAGACCTGCCTTTAATGCAAATTCCACCACACTTTTATTTAAAACGGGAAGAGATCCCGGCATTCCTGTGCAGACAGGACATGTATGTGTATTGGGTGCTCCGCCGAACTCAGTGGAGCATCCGCAGAAAATCTTTGTTTTGGTGGCCAGCTCGATATGAACCTCCAGACCGATTATGGTTTCATATTGTTTCATGAATGACTGCCTCCTTCCTGCGGCATTTCAAAAACACCGCGGCTTTTTTCATAGGCATGAGCAGCACGCAGAATTTTCTTTTCCATAAAGCAGTCTCCGATCATCTGAATTCCCACCGGCAGACCCTTGCTGTCTACTCCGCATGGAACAGAAATTCCGGGAAGTCCGCACAGATTTACTGCAACCGTGTAAATATCACCCAGATACATGGCAAGAGGATCCTTCAGGCTTTCTCCCACCTTCGGTGCAGTATAAGGCGCTGCCGGCGCCAGAAGCACATCATAATGATCAAAGGCTTTGTCAAATTCCTGTTTGATCAGTGCTTTCGTACGAAGTGCCTTAAGATAATACGCATCATAATAACCGGAGCTTAAAACAAAGGAACCAAGCATGATACGCCGTTTTACTTCCTCTCCGAAGCCCTCTGTTCTTGTCCTTTTATACATATCATGAAGTCCTTCATATTCCTGACTTCTGTATCCGTACTTAACACCGTCAAAGCGCTCCAGATTGGAGCTGGCTTCCGCGCTGGCAATAATATAATAAGCCGGGATCATATATTCTGTTGTTTTCATGGAGAAAAATTCCACAATGGCTCCCAGCTGAGTCAGCTGCTTTAATACTTCCATAAAGGACTCTTTTACCTCGGGATCCAGTCCCTGAGCCAGATATTCCTTGGGAACACCAAATTTCATTCCCACGATCTTACCGGAAAGCTCTTTGGAAAAATCCAGATTCTCTCTTGGCATGGATGTGGCATCCTTGGGATCATGTCCTGCAATTACTTCAAGAAGAGCGGCACAGTCAGCCACATCTCTTCCCACAGGTCCGATCTGATCCAGGGAGGATGCGTACGCAACCAGTCCGTAACGTGATACCGTTCCGTATGTGGGCTTTAATCCGGTCACACCACAGAAAGAGCTGGGCTGACGGATGGAGCCGCCTGTATCAGAACCAAGTGCCAGAAACGCTTCCCCTGCTGCCACTGCCGCGCAGGATCCACCGGAAGAGCCTCCCGGTACATGCTCTGTATCCCAGGGGTTCCTTGTAATGCCGTAAGCAGAGGTTTCTGTGGTACTTCCCATGGCAAATTCATCCATGTTGGTCTTTCCAATGATCACCATTCCCGCTGCTTCAAGACGGTCAATTACCTCCGCATTATACTGCGGAACAAAATTTTCAAGGATTTTTGATGCACAGGTGGTCTTTTTTCCTTTTATACAGATATTGTCTTTTACTGCCACAGGCACGCCTGCAAGAGGTCCTGTATAAATGCCCTCGGCGATGCCTTTTTCCACCTGCTTTGCACGGGCATATGCCTCTTTTTTATATGTGTCCAGATATGCATGTATTTTTCCGTCTTTTTTTTCAATCTGGTCAAATACGTACTTTACGCCATCCAGGACACCGATTTGATGCTGTTTGATCTTTTCCGCCAGCTGCAGGGCGGTTAATTCCTTCAGTTCCATTGTCCTGTCTCCTATCCTATGGTTTTCGGCACCTGATACTGACCCTCTTTTTCTTTCGGTGCATTGGCCAGCATTGCTGCACGGTTATCTCCATTTACAACCACATCTTCACGAAATACATTACGATCTTCAAAAATATGGGACATGGGTTCTACAGTTGAGGTATCCAGCTCATCCAGTTTTTCCACATAATCCAGCATTTTCTGCATATCTGCCTTTGCCTGCTCCTTTTCCTCCTCAGAAAGAGAAAGCTTTGCAAGGATACAGACATTTTCCATTGTCTCATCATCAATTATTTTTGCCATTTTTTATCCTCCGGTTTTTATTCTATGGCTCCAGACGGCTCATATCACGCGGAAACAGACATGCCTCGCGAACATTTTCTTCTCCCAGAAGCTGCATGGTAAGACGTTCCAGTCCGATACCAAGGCCTCCGTGAGGCGGCATACCATGTTTGAAAGTATCCAGATACTGTTCCATTCCTTCTGTATCCATACCTCTGCTCTCAACTTTTTCCAGAAGCATGGGATAATCATGGATACGCTGGCCGCCGGTGGTAATTTCCAGACCATGGAACAGCAGATCAAAGCTTAATGTAAATCTTGTATCCTCTGGGTCATCCATAGCATAAAATGGACGTTTCTTTGAAGGATAATGTGTTACGAATACAAAATCGGCACCGTATTCCTCTTTGAAATATCTTCCGATCAAAGCCTCCTCTTCCGGCTCCAGATCGTAAGGATTGCGGATTTTCCTGTTATATTTTGCTGCAACAAGTTCCTTTGCCTTATCAAAACGAACCTGAGGGATCCTGGATGTATCAGGAAGCTCAATTTTCAGAATGTCCAGCTCCTTCTGATAGTCTTTTTTCAGTGTTTCGACCATATACTGTAAAAAGCCTGTCTCCATTGCCATGATTTCCTCAAAGCTGTCAATATATCCCATTTCAAAATCAAGACTTGTATATTCATTTAAATGACGCTTGGTGTTATGTTTTTCCGCACGGAAAACAGGTCCTGTCTCAAACACGCGGTCAAATACGCCTACCATCATCTGCTTATAAAACTGAGGACTCTGGGCAAGAACAGCCGGCTTGTGGAAGTAACTGAATTTGAACAGGTTTGCTCCGCCTTCTGCGCCTCTGGCTCCGATCTTGGGTGTATGAATTTCCGTAAAGCCTTCTTTATATAAATAATCGCGGAATGCGCGTACAATTGCCTCCTGAATTTTAAAATGAGCTCTTTCCTTAATATTTCGAAGGGAAATGGAACGATAATTCAGTTTTGCCTCCAGAGAAGTATTTAATTTCCATTTGTCAATGGCCAGCGGAAGGGGCTCTGCCGGAGAAGACAATACCTCCACCTGACGCATGCGAAGCTCTCTTCCATGAGGTGCACGTTCTTCTTCCATCAGAACACCTGCAATCCGCACAGTCATAGCCTCCTTCAGGTCTGCCACGGAAAGATTTACCTTTCCTTCCTCATAAACAGTCTGGAACAGCCCTTCTCTTCTTCTGATGATCACGAATGCCACGTCTCCCATATTACGGATACTGTGGATCGCGCCTTCGATTACCGCTTCCTGTCCCAGTTTTTCATCACTAAGCAGTTCTTCCCATGGGGAGCATTTTTTCTCCCATGATCCATCCAAAAATTCCATTTCCTCATCCTCCAATTCACGTATTTATGATCATAAAATGATAAAAATCCCGGCATACCAGGATCATTTACCATACTAATCTTTCCTGTTTTATCAAACGGCATTCCGACATAAAATAAAAATCAACCGGAATCATACATAAGCATCAGCAGCATCTGGGCTGTTTCCACCATATTGGTTCCGGAATCCATACTGCATTTCTGTATATACCGGTACGCTTCTTCTTCGCTTAAATGGTTCTGTTCCATTAAAAGCCTTTTTGCATTCATAATATAATTCTGTTCCTTTTCGGAACGCACCCTGGGTTTTCTGCGCTCTCTTTTCCAACGCCGCTCCAGCCTGTCCGAAATTCTGCTTACACTGTCAATAAGATCTGCAACCTTCATGGGCATTTCCACCGACTCAACAGAAGAGGGGGCTTCACCTATCACCCTTGCGGAAGCCAGAAGAAGGAATTCAACGTATTCCGGCAGATATTCCAGTACATCCCTGTAATACATATCTGCCAGATGATAGCCGCATATCAGAATTCCTCCGTCCAGTTCGTTCACACTGGACAGCGCATTGGCACCGGTGTTGCAAACCGAAGCGACTGTAAAACCGTACCGGTTCAGAATCGCCCGAATTTTTTTTGCATCTTCAATTTTCGGTAATGCAATTACGATGCTGATATTCATACGCTGCCACTCTCTTTCGCTTAAAATGCCTCATATCATTATATGCGATAAAGATATTCTTTTATTTCCCAATCTGTGATCTGCCTGCTGTAGCGGTGCCATTCCTTTTTCTTGGCTGCCACATATTCCTTACAGAACTGCTCTCCCAGAACCTCCTTCACCCAGTCACTCTGCTCAAACAGTGTTATGGCTTCTTTCAGATTATCAGGAAGATGCTCAACATTCATCGCATTTTGATCCGATTCAGACAGCGACTGATCAGACGCCTCTGTCGGATATATTTTCTTTTCGATTCCATCCAGCCCGGCTGCCAGGCATACTGCAAACACCAGATAGGGATTGGAGGAAGCATCCGGGCTTCTCAGTTCAATCCTTGCCTGCAGCCCTCTTGCATAAGGAACACGAATCAGGGAATTCTGATTATTTCTCGTCCAGGTAAGCTCTGTGGGAGCTTCATAGCCCGGAACAAGACGCCGGTAGGAATTCACCAGAGGATTGGTGATCAGGGCCATCTCTCTGCTGTGTGCAAGCAGTCCTCCGATAAAGTAATAAGCCTCCTGGCTTAGTTCTTTGGGATTATCCGGATTGACAAAAACATTTTTGCCGTTTTTAAACAGAGAAAACAGAATGTGCATGCCGGAACCATCCACCTCTTCTCTTGGCTTTGGCATAAAAGTCGCATGAAGACCATGATGCTTTGCTACTGTCCGGACTGCCATTTTAAAAGTCATGATCCTGTCTGCCATTTTTTTGATTTCCGCATATTTAAAGTCAATCTCATGCTGTGCCGGAGCTTTCTCATGATGGGAAGACACAACTTCAATTCCCATTTCTTCAAGAGTCAGCACCATATCTCTTCTGGCATTTTCTCCCAGATCCAGAGGACTCATATCCAGAAAAGCTGCCTGTTCATGAGTCAGTGTTGTGGGCAGCCCGTTATCATCTGTATGAAACAGGAAAAATTCACATTCCGGATCTATAAAACAGGTATAGCCCTCTTTTTTGGCTTTATCTGCCACCTGCTTCAAAATATATCTGGAACTTCTGTGCAGCGGAGTCCCATCCGGATGATAAATATCACAGATCAGTCTGGCCACTCTGGACTGCTGCGGTCTCCAGGGGAGAATGGTAAAGGTATCAGGATCCGGATGAAGGCACATATCCGGCTCCTTCACACCGGAAATTCCTGCAATAAAGGAACCATTAATTACACACTCATTATTCAGTGCCCTGGGAAGCTCTCTGACAGTAATCGCTATATTTTTCATGGTTCCGAACATATCGGTAAACTGGAGGCGGACAAATTCCACGTCCTCTTCCTCTGCCATCTGTAATACTTCTTCTCTGGTATAATGCTCCATTGTATTATTCTCTCCTTAATCATGCAGGAAAAACCTGCATTCTGAAATTTTATTTCAAAATCAGAAAAGGCGCACTTTTGCCGGGACTATTCCCTACAAAAGAACGCCTTTGTTCATGCAGGTATTATAGCAATCGGATTACTCTTTGTCAACTCCTTTTTCCGCAGGAACTACAGATTTGAGTATCCCATCAGAGATTCATCCACTGCCTTGGCAGCCTCTCTGCCCTCACGGATCGCCCATACCACAAGGGACTGGCCTCTGTGCATATCTCCGGCTGTAAAGACTCTCGGGACACTGGTTTCATAGGAATCCGGCTTTGTCTCCACATTTGTGCGTCCGTTAATCGCCACATGAAAAGCATCTGTTACATATTTCTGGCTTCCGAGGAATCCGGCCGCGATCAGTACCACATCTGCCGGAATCACTTCTTGTGTGCCTTCTACCGGAACCATCATCATACGTCCGGTCTTCGGATCTTTTTCACTCTTGAGTTTAACTGTTTTTGCCTTGCAGACATTACCCTTTTTATCCGCAATAAACTCTGTAACTGTTGTCTGGTAAATACGCGGATCATGACCAAATACGGCAATGGCCTCTTCCTGGCCGTAATCTGTCTTCAGGACTTTCGGCCACTGCGGCCACGGGTTGGATGCCGTTCTCTCCACAGGAGGCTTGGGCATCATTTCCAGCTGAGTTACAGACGCGGCACCAAGTCTTATTGAAGTACCCACACAGTCGTTTCCTGTGTCGCCGCCGCCGATAACCAGCACATGTTTGCCTTTGGCCAGCTCGTAAGGTATTTTTTCAAAATTTGAATCCAGCAGTGTCTTTGTTACCAGAGACAGGAAGTCCACTGCAAAATAAATACCCTTTGCATCTCTTCCCGGAACCTTTATATCACGGGGATTTGAGGCACCGCAGGCAAGAACCACTCTGTCGTACTGCTTCAGCAGCTCTTCTCCTGTAATGTCCACACCTACATTTACATTTGTTACAAATTTAACGCCTTCCTCTTCCATCAGCTTCATACGGCGGTCAATAACCTTCTTTTCCAGCTTCATGTTCGGAATACCATATCGGAGAAGACCTCCGATTCTGTCTTTTCGTTCAAATACAGTCACACTGTGGCCACGGCGGTTCAGCTGCTGAGCTGCGGCAAGGCCGGAAGGACCGCTTCCCACAATGGCAATGGTTTTACCTGTCCGTACCTTTGGCGGCTGCGGCTTAACCCATCCTTCATCATAGGCTGTCTCAATAATCGCCCGCTCATTTTCTTTCGTTGCCACAGGTTCCCCGTTTAAGTTGCAGGTACATGCCGCTTCGCAAAGAGCCGGGCAGACTCTTGATGTAAACTCCGGAAAACTGTGGGTTTTGCTCAGGCGCATATATGCCTGTTTCCAGTTTCCTGTATATACAAGATCGTTTGTCTCCGGTACCAGATTGTGAAGAGGACAGCCCGAAGCCATTCCTCCAAGCATCATACCAGACTGGCAGAAGGGAACACCGCATGCCATGCAGCGTGCTCCCTGTAATTTCTGTTTTTCCAGGTTCAGTGGAATCCGGAACTCATTAAAATTTGCGATCCGGACTTTTGGCGGCAGAACCTTTGCCGTCTCTCTATCATAATCTAAAAATCCTGTTGGTTTTCCCATGACTTCCTCCATTCCTCATCCTTAATGTTTTGCACCAATACTTTCATAAAATGCTTCCATCTGAGCCTGCTGGCTGTTCAGACCTTTTTCTTCCAGCTTCGCACTTAACGTAATCATACGTTTGTACTCATCCGGAATCAGCTTTTTAAAGTGCGGCAGATAGGATTCGAAATCTGCAAGTACTTTTGCACCAAGCTTTGAGCCTGTAGCTGCCACATGGGCTTCAATCAGGTCGCGAAGTTCTTTTTTGTCGTATTTATTTTCCACTTTTTCAATGGAAATCATGGCTTTGTTAATATTTTTATAAAGGACATTGTCCACATCCAGCACGTATGCAATACCGCCGCTCATACCGGCTGCAAAGTTCTTGCCTGTTCTTCCCAGTACGACCACACGGCCTCCGGTCATGTATTCACAGCCATGCTCACCAACACCTTCCACAACGGCACAGGCACCAGAGTTACGTACGGCAAAACGCTCACCGGCAACACCATTGATAAACGCTGTTCCGCTTGTGGCACCATAAAGAGCCACATTACCGATAATAATATTATCTTCTGCCTTGTAGGCTGCTTTTTCCGGAACACGGACAACCAGCTTTCCTCCGGAAAGACCCTTTCCAAAATAATCGTTGCTGTCACCGGTAAGCTCCAGTGTCAGTCCCTTCGGAATAAATGCACCAAAGCTCTGGCCGCCGGCACCTTTACAGTGAACTACGATAGTATCCTCCGGAAGACCCTCTTTATGATTTCTGGTGATTTCCGCTCCCAGAATCGTACCAAAGGTACGGTCTGTATTTGTCACATCCACCGAAAGCTCTGTTTTCTGTCCGTTTACGATGGATTTCGCACATTTTTTCAGAAGAACCTTTTCATCCAAAGTCTTCTCCAGTTCAAAGTTAAATTCAGCTTTCGGATCAAAAGTTACTTTATCATTTTTGCCCACAAAAGGATTATCCAGGATCGCACTGAGATCCACCTTGCCTTTATGAGGCTGTTTTACATTTGCCGACGGAACAAGCAGGTCTGTACGTCCCACAAGTTCATCCACACAATGTACTCCTAATTTTGACATGTATTCCCTTAATTCTTCGGCGATATACCGCATAAAGTTTTCCACATACTCCGGTTTGCCGCGGAATCTCTTGCGAAGCTCCGGACTCTGTGTGGCAACGCCCACAGGACAGGTATCCAGGTTGCAGACACGCATCATCACACAGCCCATTGTAACAAGAGGTGCTGTGGCAAAGCCAAACTCCTCCGCACCCATCATTGCTGCAATGGCAACATCACGACCGCTCATCAGCTTACCGTCTGTTTCAATTCTTACACGGTTTCTCAGTCCGTTTTTAAGAAGTGTCTGGTGTGTCTCGGCAAGTCCCAGCTCCCATGGCAGTCCCGCATTATGGATGGAGCTTCTCGGTGCCGCACCGGTACCTCCGTCGTAGCCGGAGATCAGGATTACCTGTGCACCTGCTTTGGCAACACCTGCCGCAACGGTGCCAACACCTGCCTCGGATACAAGCTTAACAGAAATATCTGCATATTTATTTGAATTTTTCAGGTCATAGATCAGCTGCGCCAGATCCTCGATGGAATAAATATCGTGATGCGGCGGAGGGGAGATCAGGCTTACACCCGGTGTGGAATGACGTGTTTTTGCGATCCACGGATAGACCTTCTTTGCCGGAAGGTGTCCGCCTTCACCCGGTTTTGCACCCTGTGCCATTTTAATCTGGATCTCTCTTGCAGATACAAGATAACGGCTGGTAACTCCGAAACGTCCGCTGGCAACCTGTTTAATGGCAGAGCAACGGCTGTCCGGTGTATTTGCAGAGTCAAGACGTTCATCACTCTCACCGCCTTCACCGGTGTTGGATTTGCCGTGAAGATGATTCATGGCAATGGCAAGGGTTTCATGGGCCTCCTGGGAAATGGATCCATAGGACATGGCACCTGTCTTAAATCTCTTTACGATCTCATCGACACTTTCCACTTCTTCCATGGGAAGAGGCTGTTCTGCATATTTAAAGTCAAGAAGTCCACGTAAATTTCCATGGTTTTCTTCATCAACCTTCTTCGTATATTCTTTAAACAAAGCATAGCTGCCTGTTCTTGTGGATTCCTGAAGAAGATGGATGGTCTGCGGATTATAACGATGCTCCTCTCCCTGACTTCGCATCTTATGAGCTCCCACACTGTCAAGTGTAAGATCTGTGGACAGCCCCAACGGGTCAAAGGCTTCGGAATGGTTTTTCTCAACCGTATCCTCAATATCCTCCAGGGTAATACCGCCTACACGGCTTACGGTTCCTGTAAAGTATTTATCGATCACATCGCCTGAAATACCCACCGCATCACAAATCTTGGAACCCTGATAGTACTGAATTGTGGAAATACCCATCTTTGATGCGATTTTTACAATACCGCTGATCACTGCATGATTATAGTCATCCACAGCTGCATGGTAATCCTTATCAAGCATATGGGCATCAATCAGCTCACGGATGGTTTCCTGAGCCAGGTATGGATTGATGGCACTTGCGCCGTATCCCAGAAGTGTTGCGAAATGATGTACTTCATTTGGCTCACCGGATTCCAGAATAATGGCAAAGGAAGTGCTCTTCTTTGTTTTAACAAGGTGCTGATGTACTGCAGATACCGCCAGCAGGGACGGAATCGGCATATGGTTCTCATCCACACCTCTGTCAGAAAGGATCAGGATGTTGGCACCGTCACGATATGCCTTGTCCACCTCAACAAACAGACGGTCAATAGCTCTTTCCAGCTTTGTACTCTTATAATATAATGTGGAAACAACTGCCGGCTTAAATCCGTCTGCCTTCAGTGTTTTAATCTTCATCATGTCAGTGTTTGTGAGAATCGGATTATTGATTTTTAAAACTTTACAGTTTTCCGGACGGTCTTCCAGAAGATTGCCTGCTTTTCCCACATAAACAGTGGTGCTGGTAACGATTTTCTCACGAATGGCATCAATAGGCGGGTTGGTTACCTGCGCAAACATCTGCTTAAAATAATCAAACAGCGGACGCTGCTCTTTAGAAAGAACTGCCAGCGGTGTATCTGTACCCATGGCACCGATTCCCTCAGAACCGTTTAACGCCATATTGCGGATAGATGTACGATACTGCTCATAAGTATATCCGAATGCTTTCTGCAGACGGGCTCTCTGCTCTTCCGTATATTCCTCCGGACGGATATTTGGAATCTTAATATCTTTTAACTGAAGAAGGTTATAATCCAGCCATTCACCATAAGGCTGTCTCTTTGCATAGGACTGCTTCAGTTCATCATCATCGATCACTTTGCCCTTCACAGTATCAACCAGAAGCATTTTTCCGGGATGAAGGCGTTCCTTTAAGACGATCTTGTCTTCCGGAATGGGAAGAACACCAACCTCTGAGGACAGAATCACGTTTCCATCGGAGGTAATATAATATCTGGACGGACGAAGACCGTTTCTGTCAAGAACAGCTCCCATTACATCACCATCAGAGAACAGAATGGATGCAGGTCCGTCCCACGGCTCCATCATGGTTGCATAATACTGATAAAAATCACGTTTTTCCTGGGAAATAGTATCATTGTTTGTCCATGGCTCCGGAATGGTGATCATGGCTGCCAGCGGAAGCTCCATACCGCTCATTACAAGGAATTCCAGTGTATTATCCAGCATAGCAGAGTCAGAGCCATTTCTGTTTACCACCGGAAGAACCTTATGCAGCTCACCTGTCAGATAAGGTGATTCCATGTTTTCTTCTCTTGCAAGCATTTTATCTGCATTGCCGCGGATAGTATTGATCTCACCATTGTGAACAATGAAACGGTTCGGATGTGCTCTCTCCCAGCTTGGGTTTGTGTTGGTACTGAAACGGGAATGAACCATGGCAATGGCAGATTCATAATCCGGACTCTGCAGGTCTGTAAAGAATGTACGCAGCTGTCCCACAAGGAACATACCTTTGTAAACAATGGTACGGCTGCTCATGGATACTACGTAAGTATTGTCATTACTCTGTTCAAATTCACGGCGTGCAATATATAACCGTCGGTCAAAATCCAGACCCTTTTCCAGTTCCTCCGGTTTTTTGATAAATGCCTGCATAATATATGGCATACATTCTCTTGCCTTGTGTCCCAGGACCTCCGGAACAGTGGGAACGGTTCTCCAGCCAAGCAGCTCCAGGCCTTCTTTTTTCAGAATGACCTCAAACATCTTCTTTGCCTGGGCACGTTTGATCTCATGCTGCGGGAAGAAGAACTGTCCAATACCATATTCTCTTTCTTCTCCCAGAACGATTCCTTCTTTTTTACATGCTTTTTTGAAGAATTTATGAGAAATCTGAAGCAGGATTCCCACACCGTCACCGGTTTTGCCTTCAGCATCCTTACCGGCACGGTGCTCCAGATTTTCTACGATTTTAAGGGCGTTGGCAACCGTGTCATGGCTTTTTTTACCCTTGATGTTTACAACTGCACCGATACCGCAGTTGTCGTGCTCAAATTCAGGGCGATAAAGACCCTGCTGCACTGTTGTCAATTCTTTCATAATCCTCATCCTTTCTATGTCAATGTATTTCTTCCTGATTTTTTCTTTCCACCGCTGCCTGGATAAATCCACGGAACAGCGGATGGGCTCTGTTCGGTCTTGATTTGAATTCCGGGTGAGCCTGGGTGCCTACATAAAACGGATGGCTGGAAATTTCAATCATTTCAACAATGTGATTGTCCGGTGAGGTTCCCACAATATCCATTCCCTTTTCCGAAAGCTCCTTCCGGTAAGCATTATTTACTTCATAACGATGTCTGTGACGCTCTTCTATCTTGTCTTTTCCGTATAATAAATAGGATTTTGATGCTTTATTCAGTACACAGGGATAACTTCCCAGCCGGAGAGTCCCTCCCAGATCCTCCACATCTTCCTGATCCGGCATCAACGCGATGACCGGATGGGTGGTTTCCGGATCAAGCTCAATACTGTTGGCATCCTCATAGCCCAGAACATGCCGTGCAAACTCCACAATAGCCATCTGCATTCCAAGGCAGATACCGAGATAAGGGATTTTGTGAACCCGTGCATACTGCGCAGCCAGGATCATACCTTCCGTTCCTCTGTTTCCAAAGCCGCCCGGTACCAGAATACCGTCCACGCTGTATAAGCTCTGATCCAGATTCTTTTCATTTAATTCCTCAGAATCGATCCATACGAAATCTATTTTGGCTCTGCAGGAAATTCCGCCATGCTTTAATGCTTCCACAACGCTCAGATATGCGTCATGAAGCTGAGTATATTTTCCAACCATGGCGATCTTAACAGATTTATCAGAATTACGCAGGTCTTCCACCATCTGCTCCCATTCTGTCAGATCCGGTTTTCTGTTTTCCAGACGAAGGCTCTGAAGCACCACATCTGCAAGCTTTTCTCTTTCCATTGCAAGCGGAGCTTCATACAGATATTCCACATCCAGATTCTGAAGCACGTGAGAAACCGGTACATTGCAAAACAGGGCTATTTTCTCACGAATGTCATCTGTGATAGGATATTCGCTTCTGCACACCAGTACATCGGGCTGAATTCCCATGCCCTGCAGTTCCTTCACGCTGGCCTGGGTCGGCTTTGTTTTCATTTCCCCTGAAGCTTTCAGATAAGGAATCAATGTTACATGTATCAAAATTGCGTTGTCATGTCCCACATTATGCTGGAACTGACGAATGGACTCCAGGAAAGGCTGGCTTTCAATGTCACCTACTGTTCCGCCCACCTCTATAATGGCAATTCTGTCTTCCTCCGGTGATTTTGCCCGGTAAAAGCGGCTCTTGATCTCATTGGTTATATGAGGAATGACCTGCACGGTCCCTCCTCCGAAATCCCCGTGCCGTTCTTTCTGAAGAACAGACCAGTAAATCTTACCGGTGGTAACGTTGGAATTCTTATCCAGATTCTCATCAATAAAACGCTCATAATGTCCCAGATCCAGGTCTGTCTCTGTTCCGTCATCCGTTACAAAAACCTCGCCATGCTGAATGGGGTTCATCGTACCCGGATCAATATTGATATACGGGTCAAACTTCTGCATGGTGACCTGATATCCTCTTGCCTTAAGCAGCCTTCCAAGGGATGCCGCAGTAATGCCTTTTCCCAGTCCTGACACAACGCCTCCTGTGACAAAAACATATTTCACTGCCATTATTAGATTTCCTCCTCCATTGTCTTTTCGTGACTTATCGTATAAAACAAAATAAAAAAATGCCAAAAGCAGCTTTTAGAGGCACCTGTCCCTTATTTCTGCTTCTGACACCTTTGTCAAAAAATAATACCATATAAAAAATATAGTTTACTATATATTATTTTTTTATTTTTGTCAACTGACAAAAAACAGAATACTATGAATGAATAAAAAAACAGATTCCTCTGTGGGGGCTAAGAAGTCCCGGAATTATGTCATCCCACAGAAGTCTCTGTTTTTAGCAAAATTTATATATCCCGCTGCCTATACTGCCGCATATTTCTGTAAAACACGAGTAAAATTCTTGTTCTCTCCATGGCAGGTCACAGTCAGGCTCTTTGATAAATCCATACTGAGGATTCCCAGAAACGATTTAGCGTCAATAATAATTCGACTGCTGCAGATATCTATATCAAAATCACATCTGCTTGCTGCATTTACAAACTCCTGCACATCCTCGGCCGCATGAAATTTCACCTTATAAAACATAAGTTATCACCCTTTCTTTACATCCATCTTTTATTTCAGTATTCCAAAATTTCGATATCCGTTAAATCCGGTCTCACACGTTTATCCCTTGGATGCACACATTATGCCCCTGTTTGTGCAATCTGTCAAGAACGGTTTTTTGTAAGTTTTTGTAAAACTTTTGTAATTTATTGAACAATATGTATAATTTATTGCGATATTTGCATCCCATCCCGGTACAATAGCACAATCAGTGCTTTATTATGCTATCACTTAGTCGTGATATTATAGTCCATAATCAGCAATACTATTGTTAAAATTTGTCAAAAATATCAGTTCCGTAATCTTCCGGAATTTCCATGGGATACTTTCCGTCAAAGCATCCTTTGCACAGAGACAGTCCCTGGGTCATCCCTTCCAGATATTCCAGCTGCATATATCCCAGAGAATCCGCTCCGATCATTTCACAGATTTCTTCCGTACTGCGGCTTGCTGCGATCAGCTGATCGTTTGACGGAACATCTGTGCCGAAATAACAGGGATGCAGAAATGGCGGCGAACTGATCCTGACATGCACTTCCAGAGCACCTGCCTCCTTAAGCATGTGAATCAGATTGGCAATGGTGGTACCGCGCACGATGGAATCATCCACAAGAACAATTCTTTTTCCTTTTACTGCCGATTCCAGCACGCTCAGCTTCAGACGCACACTGGACTCCCTTTCCTGCTGTGTAGGCTTGATAAAAGTTCTGCCGATATAACTGTTTTTATAAAATGCGAAACCAAAAGGAATTCCCGATTCCTCTGAATACCCTTTTGCAGCCGGAATTCCTGATTCAGGCACACCTGCCACAAGGTCTGCCTCCACCGGATATGATTTTGCCAGAGATTTGCCGCCTCTAATCCGGGCATCATAAACCTTTACACCGTCAATGGTGCTGTCCAGTCTTGCAAAATATATATACTCAAAAACGCAATGGGCCGGCTTTTCATTTTTATCCCATACGATCTGGGATTTTACACCGTCCTTTGTAATGGTCACCATTTCCCCCGGTCTGATATCACGGATAAACTCCGCCCCCACAGCTGTCAGGGCACAGCTTTCCGATGCAAGAACATATGCATTGTCGCGCCTGCCAAGGCAAAGCGGACGGATTCCGAAAGGATCCCTGACACCGATCAGCTTTCTGGGACTCATAACCACCAGCCCGTAAGCACCCCGGATTTTTTTTACAGTTTTCATAACAGCCTCTTCTACTGTTTTTGAATGGACACGCTCTCTGGCGATATAAAAGGCAATAACTTCCGAATCTGTTGTGGTATGAAAAACCGCACCGTTCTGAATCAGTTCCCATTTTAACTGTGCTGTATTCACAAGATTTCCATTGTGCGCCAGAGCCAGTGTACCCTTAACATAAGAAAGGACAAGGGGCTGTGCATTTTCTGCCACGGATGCTCCGGTGGTGGAATAACGCACATGTCCCAGGCCGATATCTCCTTCCATATTACGGATGGTATCCTCCCTTAAAACCTCACTTACCAGTCCCAGATCTTTGTGAAAACGGACGTTTCCTCTTTTTCCGCCGGTATCGCAGACAGCCAGACCACAGGCCTCCTGTCCTCTGTGCTGCAGGGAAGTCAGTCCGTAATAAATAGACGGTACAATATTGTTTCCGTCCAGATCATAAATTCCGAACACGCCACATTCTTCTTTAATTTCTGCCATCTGATTTCCTCCATCATACCATTTTTATAAAAAGTATTTTATTTCTCAAAAGCATAAATAAAAGCAAAAAAAGACACTTTCAGCCCTGGCTGAAGCGTCTTTGCTTACATAAGAAATTATAATAAAAGAACCCCATTTGTCAACCCTGCTTCCGGAAAATTTTTTAAACTTTTTTTCAAAAACTGCTTGACAATCCTTTTTTTTGGTGTATACTACGTCACATAAAGCAACGGCGCTTTGGATGACAAGAACATCCAAGGCGCCTTTTTTATTTTCATTTTACACATATTCAAATTTAAAAATGAGTGAAAGAATCTGAAAGGAGCAATACAATATGGCACAGAATATTCCTGAACTTTATGGCAGCCTTGTTTTCAACGACAAAATCATGAGAAAAAAACTGCCCAAAGACATGTATAAGGCACTGAAAAAAACCATTCAGGATGAAACTCATCTGCAGCTTGATGTTGCCAACTCTGTAGCAGTAGCAATGAAAGAATGGGCAATCGAAAACGGTGCAACCCATTATACACACTGGTTCCAGCCAATGACAAACGTCACTGCTGAAAAGCATGACAGCTTCATATCTCCGACCGGTGACGGACAGATCATCATGGACTTTTCCGGTAAGGAGCTTGTAAAAGGTGAGCCGGATGCTTCCAGCTTCCCGTCAGGCGGTCTGCGTGCTACCTTTGAAGCAAGAGGATATACAGCATGGGATCCAACCTCTCCTGCATTTATTAAAGACGGAACACTTTATATTCCTACAGCATTCTGTTCCTACGGCGGTGAGGCGCTTGACAAAAAGACTCCACTTCTTCGTTCCATGGAAGCATTAAATAAAGAAGCGGTTCGTATTCTTCACCTCCTTGGGAATACTTCCGTAAAACACGTAAGCACTACTGTCGGACCGGAGCAGGAATACTTCCTGGTTGACAAAGAGCTTTATAAAGAAAGAAAAGACCTGGTATTCTGCGGACGTACATTAATCGGTGCTCCTGCTCCAAAGGGACAGGAAATGGAAGATCATTATTTCGGTGCTCTCAAGCCACGTATTTCCGCATATATGCATGAACTTGATGAAGAGCTTTGGAAGCTTGGCATTCCGGCCAAAACAAAACATAATGAAGTTGCTCCGGCACAGCATGAGCTGGCACCTGTATTTGATACAACAAATGTGGCAGTTGACCACAACCAGCTTACCATGGAGGTTATGAAAAAGGTTGCCGATAAGCACGGTCTTGTATGTCTCCTTCATGAAAAACCTTTTGAAGGCATCAACGGAAGCGGTAAACATAACAACTGGTCCATGATCACAGATGATGGATGCAACCTTCTTGATCCGGGAAAAACACCTGCTGAAAATACACAGTTCCTGATTTTCCTGATTGCTGTTATTAAAGCAGTAGACGAATATGCTGATATGCTTCGTATTTCTGTTGCAAGTGCAGGAAATGACCACCGTCTCGGTGCAAACGAAGCTCCGCCGGCAATTGTTTCCATTTTCCTTGGCGATGAACTTACCGAGGTTATTGATGCCATTGAAAATGACACATATTTCAGTGGACGCAGTGCAGTCCAGATGGATATCGGTGCTTCTGTCCTTCCTCACTTTACAAAGGACAATACTGACAGAAACCGTACTTCACCGTTTGCATTTACCGGAAATAAATTTGAGTTCCGTATGCTTGGTTCGGCAGCATCCGTTGCAAACCCAAACATTATTCTCAACACTGCTGTTGCTGAATCCCTTCGTCAGTTTTCTGAAGTCCTTGAAGGTGTTCCCGCATCAGAACTTGAGGCAACGGTACATAAACTTCTGAAAGACACCATCGCTGCTCATAAACGTGTCATCTTCAACGGAAACGGTTATACAGATGAGTGGGTTGAGGAAGCTGAAAAACGCGGTCTTTACAACCTGAAATCCACACCGGATGCTGTACCGCATTTCACAGATGAGAAAAACGTGAAGCTGTTCACAGAACATAAGATCTACACTGAAAGCGAGCTTCACTCCCGTGTTGAAATCTGGCTGGAGAACTACTATAAGACCATCAACATCGAATCCAACACCATGTCCGAGATGGTTCAGAAAGATGTTCTTCCTGCAGTATTCACATATATGGAACAGCTTGCAAGCACAGCAAGCTTAAAGAAAGCTGTTGTGGCAGATATTTCCACATCCAGCGAAGCAGCCCTTCTTACAAAGCTGTCTGACCTTTCCGGCAAAATGATGGATGGTATTGCCAAATTGAAGGCAGACACTGCAGAAGCTGCTGCAAAGGAAGATGTTCTGGAATGCTCCAAAGCATATCAGCAGGTGGTTCTCGCTGACATGGATGAACTGAGAGCTGCTGCTGATGAAGCAGAAACCCTTGTTCCGGAAGCACTTCTTCCATATCCCACATACGGTAAGCTTCTGTTTTCCGTATAATCAGCTCAAAAACTGAATAAAGAAAACATGTTATAAGGTAAATACAGGGGATATCTTTTATGAACTCTACTTCATAATTCATTATCGATTTCCTCATCCATTAATCACACGATACAGATATTCCCTGTTTTACATATAAAAGTCCCTGCTTTTGCAGGGCATTGAATCAGTTCGTAAAGGTGCGGCAGAAAACATGAGATCCCTCTCTATGTTTCTATCCGCACCTTTTATGATAAATAAAGGAAAGAAAAGAGGAGATTGATTATGGAATTTTCTTCAGTAAACACTATTTGGGTGCTTGTAGGCGCCGCGCTGGTCTTCTTTATGCAGGCCGGTTTTGCAATGGTAGAAACCGGATTTACCAGAGCAAAAAACGCAGGTAATATCATTATGAAAAACCTCATGGACTTCTGTATTGGTACTCCAACTTTCTGGCTGGTCGGTTTCGGTCTCATGTTCGGAGCCAACAACGGATTC